>DATLHT010000448.1:0-2357 GCA_035539795.1 Burkholderiaceae bacterium | reverse complement strand
ACAGCGGGGTCTCGACGATTCCGGGCGCGATGGCGTTCACGGTGATGCCCTTGCGCGCGTACTCCAGCGCCAGCGACCGGGTCAGGCTGACCACGGCGCCTTTGGATGCGGAGTAGGCTGCCTGGCCACGGTTGCCCAGCCAGGCGCGGGAGCCGATGTTGATGATGCGTCCGAATCGGTTCTCGGCCATGTGCGCCAGCACCGCCTTGGAGCAGATGAACTGAGAATGGAGGTTGATCTCGATCACGCGGCTCCAGAACGCGAGATCCATCTTGGAGACAAGCTTGTCGCCGCCAATGCCAGCGTTGTTGACCAGGATGTCAATGCGCGCATGCGATGCCAGGAGCTGTGCCACTGTCGCATCCACCTGTTCCACAGAGCTGACGTCGACTTTGAAGGTCTTCACGTCAACGCCGTCACTGGAAAGCATCCGCTCGGCATCCCGAAGCGCAGCGTCGTCGAAGTCCCACAGCGCGATGCGGCAACCGGCGTCCGCGAGCTCGCGGGCGATGCCCAAGCCAATGCCTTTCGCACCACCGGTGACGACGGCGACAAGGTCTCGCAGCGAATCGGGCTTGCTGGTAGTTGTCTGGTTCATGCGGGTCTCCATCAGAGCGAAAGGATGTGGATCGAACAGGCGGCGTGATCCACGCCCCAGATACCGCCGCCAGTCACTTGCGTGAGACCTATACGCGCGCCTTGAACCTGCCGCGCCCCGGCACGGCCCTGCAATTGCTCGCAGACCTCCACGATCTGCGCGACGCCGGTGGCACCCGGCGGATGGCCTTTGGCGAGTAGCCCACCGCTCGGATTTACAGGAACCCGCCCGCCCAGGGCAGTAGCGCCACTTTGCAGAAAGCCTGCCGCATCGCCGCGATCGCACAGACCCAGCGCTTCGTAATACAGCAGTTCCGAGATGGTGAACGCGTCGTGCACTTCCAGCAGGCTGAGATCCTGCGGCCCGATGCCGGCCTGCTCATAAGCCAGTCGTGCGGCGCGACCCGTGATCTCGGCTTCGGTCATGTCCACCGGCTCTGTTTCGAACAGCCCAGACTGCACCACGGACGCCAGAACCTGAACTGGCTTTGCGACGCCCTTCGCGGGCTTGGTACTGAGCACGAGCGCAGCCGCCCCATCGACTACCGCGGGGCAGCACTGCAGCAACGTTAGCGGCTCGGCCACCGGACGCGAAGCAAGAATTTCCTCGCGCGTTGCCAGTTTTGCAAACTTGGCAATCGGATTCAGCGCACCGTGCTTGCGGTTCTTGACGGAGATGTCCGCCAGCGTCTCCAGCTTGAGCCCGTGGTCGTGCATGTATCGCTTCGCGCGCATGGCGTACAGCGCGGGCATGATCATGCCGCGTCTGTTGTTCCAGTCCTTCTGGCTGAGCTGCAACGGCCCGCCTCCGAGGCTGCTCAGGTGATCCATTCCGAAAACCAGTACGGTGTCGTACTGACCGACCTTGAGCGCCTGCAATGCAAGGTGCAGCGCCGTCGCCCCGCTGGAGCAGGCGTTGTCCACGTTGTAGACGGCGCCCCCGTTGACATGCAGTTCACGCAGCGCGCGCTGTCCCGGCAGCCTGGCCCCGAGCGCGTTGCCGCAGTAGAACGCCTGCACCTCGGCTAGCTGCGTGCCCGCATCTTCCAAGGCGCCAAGAATGGCCGATTGCACCATCGCCTCTTCGGTCACTTCCGGAAAGCGGCCGAAGTCGGTGATTCCAACGCCAGTGATCAAAGGTTGTTTCATCGGATCACTCCTGGAAGGCGTAGTCTGGCGTGCCGTCGGGCAACGTAAAGGGCACCACACGCAGGTGGCTTCCGATGGCAGGGGGCACGGTGTCGAACAACAAGCGTCCGAACGCGCGCACGCCCGGTTCAAAGTCGACCATGGCCAAACCGTAGGACGGCTTGTCCTTGCCGGGATGAACGACGGTGTAGCTGTAGAGCGAGCCGGTCGGGCCGAGCTCGACGTCCTCGACGGGCTGCTCGTTGTGAACGAACTCAATCGGTGGGAATTGCAACGGCTGTCCGGCAGCGTGTGCGGCGATCAGCACCATGCCGCCAGCGGCATCACGGAAATGAGATCCCGTTCGCTTGATGATCTTCAAAAGTTATCTCCTGTTCGCGCAGCGCTTGCTACGGTGGCAGGCAGTATGGGGAGTCATGACCAATCGGTCATTGGAGTTCTGTTCTGGAAACTTTAGTCTCGCTAAAGCGTGCGGAGGCTGTAGTTTCACTAAAGGATTGCCAGCCAAACTGAAATGACGGCAGGCAGGCTGACACGCATACTGAAGCGATGAAAGAACAAATTCGCGTGCCGGTCACCATGATGCGCGGTGGCACCAGCAAGGCCGTTTT
>DATLHT010000447.1:0-8774 GCA_035539795.1 Burkholderiaceae bacterium | reverse complement strand
GAACTGCTCAAGACCTTCCTGCTGTACCGCACCTACCACGGCAGCGCCATGAGCCCCGTGGTCCAGAGCGCCAGCATCGCCGCGTGGAACGACGAGACGCACGTGCTGGAAAACCGTGCGCTGTACCGCACCAAGTTCGCGCAGGTGACGCCGATGTTGGCCGAGGTCATCGATGTGGCCCTGCCCGATGCCGGCTTCTACCTGTGGGCCAATGTGGCACGCACGGGGTTGGACGACGCCACCTTCACACGCGAACTGCTCGCCGAGCAGAACGTGGCCATGCTGCCGGGCAGCTATGTCGCGCGCGATGTCGAGGTGAATGGCACCTCAGGTCGCACAACCGTCAACCCGGGCCGCAACTATGTGCGTATCGCACTGGTGGCGAATGTGGAAGAATGCCTGGAAGGCGCACGCCGCATTGTGGAATTTTGCCGCCGGCGGAAGTGATCGGGCAGTCTACGCATACTGGAATACTGCCCGGGCCACGCGCTGCTCATCTTGTCCGACAGGTTTCCAAGCCGAATGCCAGAGTTCGGTAGGTACAGTCACGTACGCCCCTATTTCGAGCATAGATATAACTTAGCCAGCGGCACCGAATAAATGATCGGGCGTAGTGGCCAGTGCCAATTGATAGCCTGAAATTCGCTCGGAGCGATCCATCCGGTACAGAAACAAATCATCGATGCTTGACCTGTTTCTCTGGAAATTCGCCAGGATTGCAGGGATTTGGTGCTTTACATGCGCGGGCTTCAGCCCATAGACTTCCCCTAAAATCTTGCGTAGCACATATCCTTTAGGGCCTGAATTTTGCGCAAGGGAAGATATTTTTGAAAAGACATCCCTCTCAAAAAAATCTGACAGCTTTGATAGCATTTCGATTGATGTGTAATCCTGCAGATTCAAAGGGGGTTTTACACCCAACGCCTTCAAAAGAAGCTTAATGTGAGAAAGTGAAAAATTTTCTTTTCCCAGTTCATGTGCTTGCATTTCATTATGATAAAGATACATGATTGGATCGAAACGAATCATTGCCAAGCGCGACTGTACTGTTTCACGGTAGCGAATAGCCACCATTTCACATAGATTCTTGGTCTGCAAACGCTCCGCTTTCGAAGAGGGATGCAGATGGGCAAGCATATCGCTTGGAAAGCTCTTGACCAGTTGCATGGCCGCCCCATAGCGTTTCTCTTGATACAAACGCATCGTTTCGAGATATAGTGCTTCTTGCGCCGCCCATTTCTCGCTCAAACTGGGCGCTTGGTTCATTTCAAGCGCGATGTCCTCGGCTATATTTCCTCTGGTTCTTTGAAGATTCGATAGACGGGCAGCCTCGTTTGTGAAAAACAGCCGATCTGTTTCTTCTCGCAACACATTTAACTTGAGTTCCGAAGTTTTCGGCAAGTTGTTAGGCGTTTCCGATCGCCTCTTTGAAGATGACTCATTTTTATCATCATCAGCGGAGTTCTTTTCCCAAGGGTCGCTGATTGCGTAGCCAAAGTTGTACCCATACGAGACCCAAAACCCTCGCCCAGCCTCAATCTCATTCGCTACTTGAGCTAGTGGATTATTGAAAAATTTCCCAACTCCCGTGGTGCGTATTTCCTCTGTCGCGTGCCGCCCTTTAGCATTGGGTAATGACGGAGCATCCGCTTGATTATCACTGTAAACATTCCCATGAAGATAATGATGCGCATGCGTCAACTCATGCATTATGGTGGAGGTCAAAAAAAGTGTAAGCACTGCATCTTTTACATAAATTGCAGCGCTTGTCCCAGATCCGTTAATAAAGTGGATTTTATTTCCCGGGTCATCTGATTTGCATTGTAGCGTCGCCGCATTTCCATTTATCACGTCCAAGCTCTTTTTTTTGACTTCTGTATTTGGATTGGGCATTATTGGCACCATCCAAGCCGGGGCTTTTCCAATGTTATATCTATAATCCTTGGCAGAGCAAATAACCACTTTCTGCTCCGGAAACATCTGATGCCGCGCCGATAGACCGCGCAATAGTGCCTGCCCCGAAGGGAAAGTCGCATAACCAGAGGGATTACCTCTCACATGCTCGAGGGCTGCAGAGATGCTTCTAAAAAATTTGACTGCATCTTTATCATTCGGCGGCATGATAAAGATGCCAGGAAATTGTGTGGGATTCCACTCAATTGCATGCCCCGCCTTGGCCGCAGCCTTGATTTCTTCCGCTGTGACTTGCCGTCCCTCGGGGCTCTTCGCATCAAAGCGCTGGGGCTGACCAGTGGCCTGAAGCTCCGTATAGTCGGGCGGAGTGGCTAGAACGATATCTTCCTTCAGCGTTTGCATGGTTGGCTGTACACCGCCCCCCCCCTTTTGGTCAGTCAGTGTGCGCAATTGATGAGATGCTAGGTTGGCACGACGATGGTTTTGGAGCCTCTTCGTTTCATGACTGGAGCGACGCTCCACTAGGCTGCTTTGCTGCGCACGAAGCTTTTTCCTTGAACGGGGCTGCACCCCGGAGGCATCCACTGATGCCTGCTTGAGCTCAGCCTGGATGGTTTGCACGCTCTTGGGGAATTGTTCTTGCGCTTTTTTATATTCGGCCGGGAACCGTTGCAAACGCTCGAACGCTGCCCTTTTGCTAGCTAACGCTACGGCATCTTCCGCTTTGGCTAGCAAGACAGGTTTGCTGCGTTCTTTTTGAACCTCGGATTCCGCCATGCGCGCAGACACGGCCTGAAATTCCTCACGCCCTTTCAGTAGGCGTTTTGTAAATTTGTTCGAGGCCTGATGCAGCACCTCTTTTTCGCTCAGCCGACTTGCTGCTTTCGTCAGACGCCCTTCCAGTCTGTCGATATACTCATTCAACTCAGCGTTGCCTTGAGCGAGCTGCTTCAGCCCCCTAAGGTCACACCCTTCTGGCAATACGTCATATCGAATCATGTCGCGCGCGATACTGGTCCATCGTGGCGTCATGGCTTTCGCCGCATGCGCGAAGGCGTCCTTGGCAAACGCTTGTGCGTCGATGTCGCCACGACGCTTGGCGCGGCCGATCGCTGCGATCGAAGCACCAATTTCCTTGGCTGGAATCGCGCGTTGTTCTATACGCTCGACAAAAGCGTTCACCGACGGAATATGGGAACTGATACTCATGTTGCTTGTTTTGGGCATTTTTCTGGCTCGCAAGACTGTCGAAAAGCTCACCCAAATTTGCCATGACGCCAATCAGTTGTTTGCAAACAACTGTAAGTGCGGGCCTGCTGAAAGCAGGTTTTTTACCTACGCCCCGAAAACAAATGCAAGTCAAATGTCCATGACCTGTTCACGGAATGGCAGGAAGGTAAGGCAACGGTTCCATCTGGTCTGGAGAAGACCGCTGATCCTTGGGGGAAAGCCTATGGTGGCAAGCCTTCCTTTATAATGCATGGCTTCAGCTAGCTTAGCGCTTGAGTGTTGGCGCTAAGGCTCGGGTATTGATTCCTCCGGCCCACAAGACCCGGCCTAACGACTTTTTTGACAACCATCCTCATACAAGCCATGTCCCAAGAACTGCAATCCCTGATCGACCAGGCATGGGAAGACCGTGCCAGCCTCTCCCCCAAGGCCGCTCCTGCCGATATCCGCGATGCCGTGGCTTCGGTGCTGGCGCAGCTCGACGCCGGTACGCTGCGCGTCGCTGAAAAACGCGATGGCGACTGGATCGTCAACCAGTGGATCAAGAAGGCCGTGCTGCTGTCGTTCCGCCTCGAGGACAACCAGCCCATGTCGGCCGGCGGCTTCACCCAGTTCTATGACAAGGTGCCGAGCAAGTTCGCCAACTACACCGCCGAAGATTTCGCCAAGGGCGGCTTCCGCGTGGTACCGCCGGCCGTGGCGCGCCGTGGTTCGTTCATCGCGAAGAATGCCGTGCTGATGCCGTCGTACGTGAACATCGGCGCGTATGTGGATGAAGGCACCATGGTCGACACCTGGGCCACCGTCGGCTCGTGTGCGCAGATCGGCAAGAACGTGCACCTCTCGGGCGGTGTCGGCATCGGCGGCGTGCTGGAGCCGCTGCAAGCCAACCCGGTGATCATCGAGGACAACTGCTTCATCGGCGCGCGCTCGGAAATCGTCGAAGGCGTGATCGTCGAAGAGAACTCCGTGATCTCGATGGGCGTGTACATCGGCCAATCGACCAAGATCTACGACCGCGCCACGGGCGAAGTCAGCTATGGCCGCATTCCGGCCGGCTCGGTGGTGGTGTCGGGCAACCTGCCGGCCAAGGATGGCTCGCACAGCCTGTACTGCGCTGTGATCGTCAAGAAGGTCGACGCGCAGACGCGTGCCAAGACCAGCCTGAACGACCTGCTGCGCGGCGACTGAGCCGGGTATCCGGTTGAAGCGGCGCTGAACCCCGCGCCGCTTCGCCGGTCCCATTGCAATGAGCTGGTTGAAATCCGGAAAAAAACGTCTCATGGCCATTGATCCCGCGACTGTCAGTACGGTGCTGTCCGTCCTGCCGACGATTTTCGAGCAGGCCAACAAGACCATCGAAAAGTACAAGGCCAGCCGCCGCAAGGAAGCTGGCGGGGACGCTGGTGCCGGCGCGACACCCGAAGCACGTCTGGCCGAACTGGAAACCACGGTGATGCAGCAGGCGCAAAGCCTCAAGCTGCTGGCCGAGCAGCACGCCGAGACTATCGCGGCGATCCAGGCCGAATCGCGCCAGCTGCGCAAGCATCTGAAGTTCGCTATCGGACTTGCCATCGGCGCCGGCGTACTGGCGGCAAGCAGCCTGATCGTCGTGTTCAACCTGCTGCGCTGAGACCCGGGCGCAACCCGCGCCATCTACACCCGGAGCCGGGCGACATCGTCGGCGCACCCTGCTGCCGCCCGCGCCACGCTTCCGCAGTCATCATCGTGCCTCAAGGAAACCATGTCATGTCCACATCCATCACGCTGTACGGCATTCCCAACTGCGATACGGTCAAGAAGGCCCGCACCTGGCTGGATGAACAGCAGATCGGCTACACATTCCATGACTTCAAGAAACAGGGTGTCAGCGAGGCCGACCTGCGCCGCTGGCTCAAGCATGTCCCGCTGGAAACCCTGCTGAACCGCAAGGGCACGACGTGGCGCAAGCTGACCGACGCGGACAAAGCCCGCGCGGAGCAGCCCGACGGCGCCATCGCGCTGATGCGCGAAAACACCTCGCTGATCAAGCGCCCGGTGTTCGAACGCGGCAACACCGTGCATGCGGGATTTTCTGCCGATACCTATGCCACGCTGACCGCCTGATGTACGCTTGAGCCTTGATCGATCCGGGCTTGCGCCGCTTGTCGGTGACAACCCGGATCGCCGGCTGTTTTACTCCATTTCGTGCCCCACTCCACCCGCTATCATGTCCGCCACCCTCGCCCTGACTGAAGACCTGATCCGTCGCCGCTCCGTAACACCTGCCGACGAAGGTTGCCAGGCCATCCTCACCCGTCGCCTGAATGCGCTCGGCTTTACCTGCGAGACCATTGAAAGCGGCCCGGATGACTTCCGCGTGACCAATCTGTGGGCGGTGCGCCGTGGCCGGGCGGGCACGGCCGGCAAGCTGCTGGCCTTCGCCGGCCATACCGATGTGGTGCCGACCGGCCCGCTCGAACAGTGGTCATCCGACCCGTTCGAGCCGACGTACCGCGACGGCAAGTTGTACGGGCGCGGCGCGGCCGACATGAAGACCTCCATCGCCGGCTTTGTCGTGGCTTGCGAAGAGTTCATCGCGGCGCATCCCGATCATGCCGGCTCGATCGCGTTTCTGATCACCAGCGACGAGGAAGGCCCGGCACACGACGGCACCGTCAAGGTCTGCGAGCTGCTCAGCGCGCGCGGCGAACGGCTCGATTACTGCGTCATCGGCGAGCCCACCGCCGTCACGCGAATCGGCGACATGGTCAAGAACGGCCGGCGCGGCTCGATGTCGGGTCGCCTGACCGTGCGCGGCGTGCAAGGCCACATCGCCTACCCACATCTGGCGAAGAATCCGATTCACCTGGTGGCGCCGGCGCTCGCCGAGCTCGTAGCCGTGCGCTGGGACGAAGGCAATGAATACTTCCCGCCGACCACCTGGCAGATGTCCAACATCCACGGCGGCACGGGCGCAACCAATGTGATTCCGGGCGAGGTAGTGGTCGATTTCAACTTCCGCTTCTCCACCGCCAGCACGTCGGATGGCCTGCAGCAGCGCGTGCATGCGCTGCTCGACAGACACAAGCTCGACTACACGCTCGACTGGACGATCAGCGGCCAACCGTTCCTCACGCCACGCGGCGAACTGTCGGAAGCGCTGAGCGCCGCCATCGCCGCCGAAACCGGGCTGACGACCGAACTGTCGACCACCGGCGGCACGTCGGATGGCCGCTTCATCGCCAAGATCTGCCCGCAAGTGATCGAGTGCGGGCCGCCCAACGCGAGCATCCACAAGATCGACGAGCATATCGCGGTGGCCGACATCGAGCCGCTCAAGAACATCTACCGTGGCGTGCTCGAAAGGTTGATGGCATGAGCGGCACATTGCCTTCCCTGCCGACTGAACTGCACGGCCACCCATTCCTGACGGTGCGTGATCTCGTACGCTATGCGGTGTCGCGCTTCAATGCCAGTCACCTGGTGTTCGGCCACGGTAGCGACAATGCCTATGACGAAGCGGTCTACCTGGTCTTGCATGGCCTGCATCTGCCCCTCGACCTGCTCGAGCCCTTCCTCGATGCGCGCCTGCTGCCGGCCGAGACCGAAGCCGTGCTGCACCTGATCGAGCGCCGCGTGCGCGAGCGCGTACCGATGGCCTATCTGACCAACGAAGCATGGATGCATGGCCTGCGCTTCTACGTGGACCAACGCACCATCGTGCCGCGCAGCTTCATCGGCGAACTACTCCAGGAAGGGCTCGAGCCCTGGCTGCCCGATCCCGACGGGGTGGCCGATCTGTTGGAGCTGTGCACCGGCTCCGGCTGCCTCGCGGTGCTGATGGCGCATGCCTATCCCGGCGCGCATATCGATGCCGTGGATCTGTCGCCCGATGCACTGGAAGTCGCACGCCGCAATGTCGCCGAACATGATCTGGCGGATCGTATCGCCCTGCACGAAGGCGACCTGTACGCCCCGTTGCCTGCAGGCAAACGCTACGACGCGATTTTCACGAACCCCCCGTATGTCAACGAAACCTCGATGCAAGCGCTTCCGCCCGAGTACCTCGCTGAGCCGCGCATGGCGCTGGCGGGTGGCGACGATGGCATGGATATCGTGCGCCGTATCATTGCCGGTGCACGGAGCCGTCTCAACCCGGGCGGTGTGCTGATTGTCGAAATCGGCAACGAACGCGCCAATGTCGAAGCGGCTTTTGCCGACCTCGAGATTGTCTGGCTCCCGACCAGCGCGGGCGACGATCAGGTGTTCCTGGTCGAGTATGATTCCCTTCCCGCGTAAAATAGCGCGTCTGGCCAGCCGGTAGCCTTCCGGCTGGCATCCCGTATTCCACTCCGCTTTTGCTCCCGACGCCACACCGTGATCCGCATCGACAACCTCACCCTGCAACGCGGCACCAAAGTGCTGTTCGACCATGCGAGCGCCACGCTCAATCCCGGCGAGCGTGTCGGCCTGGTGGGCGTGAACGGCAGCGGCAAGACCTCGCTATTTGCACTGCTGCTCGGCGAACTGAGTCCCGATGGCGGCGACATCACGCTGCCGCCGACGTGGGAAACCGCACACGTCGCGCAGCACACACCGGCCGTGGACCGCACCGCACTCGATTACGTACTCGATGGCGACCGTCGCCTGCGTGCCATCGAAGCGCGCATGGCTGCCGCCAGCGCGGCAGGCGATGGCCACGCTGAAGCCGAGGCGCATGCCGCCTTTGCCGATGCCGATGGCTATACCGCGCCGGCCCGCGCCGAAACACTGCTGCTCGGCCTGGGCTTCACCGCGGCGCAGACCAGCGCACCGGTCAACAGCTTCTCCGGCGGCTGGCGCATGCGCCTGAACCTTGCACAGGCGCTGATGTGCCCCTCCGACCTGCTGCTGCTCGACGAACCGACCAACCACCTCGACCTCGATGCCATCGTCTGGCTCGAAGACTGGCTGGCGCGCTACCCGGGCACGCTGGTGATGATCTCGCACGACCGAGAATTCCTCGACGCTACCTGTACTGTCACGCTGCATATCGAGCACCAGCAGATCAAGCGCTACGGCGGTAACTACACCTTCTTCGAGACGCAGCGGCTGCTGCAGATGGAACAACAGCAGGCCGCATTCACGCGCCAGCAGAAGCAGATCGCGCACCTTGAATCGTTCATCACACGCTTCAAGGCCAAGGCCACCAAGGCGCGCCAGGCACAAAGCCGTGTCAAGGCGCTGGAAAAGATGGAGCGGCTCGCGCCGGTGCATGCCGCCGCCGGCTTCTCCTTCGAGTTCCGCGAGGCCGATGCCGCACCCAATCCGATGATGGTGCTCGACGCCGTAGCTTGCGGCTATACGACCGATGCCGGCCCGCTGACGATCCTGCCGCACGTAACGCTGTCGCTGCAGAACGGGCAGCGCATCGGCCTGCTGGGCGCGAACGGCCAGGGCAAGTCCACCTTCATCAAGACCCTGGCCGGCACGCTTGATCCGCTCTCAGGCACTGTCCGCCACGGCAAGGGCCTGCAGATCGGCTACTTTGCCCAGCACCAGCTCGAAACGCTGCGCGAGGACGATACCCCGCTCCAGCATCTGGCCCGCCTCGCGCCCGATACGCGCGAGCAGGAGCTGCGCGACTTCCTCGGCAGCTTCAACTTCCG
>DATLHT010000446.1:0-5801 GCA_035539795.1 Burkholderiaceae bacterium | reverse complement strand
CCAGTCGGGCCGGTCGGCCATCCACAGCGCAACATGCTCACCGGGCTCGATGCCCTGGGCGATCAGGCCGCGGGCAAAGGCCCGCACGCGATCGGCCAGCTGAGTGAAGCTGATGCGGTCGGCACCGTAGACGACAGCCTCACGGCTGCCGTATTCGCGCGATGCCCACAGCAAGGCATCGCCGAAGGTGCGTTCAACCCAGGGTTGTTCGCTCATTTCCAACGCACATCCTTCAGGTTGTAGTAGCCACTACCATGCTGCGGCTCCCAGTCGAGCCCGGAATCCTGGGCAAAGGTGTAATAGAGTTCAGTCAGCAGCACCGCGTGTCCATCTTCGTGCAAGGTACGGCCGATCTTCTGGAACAGCTGGTCACGCTTGGCGCGATCCGTTTCGGCATCGGCCTGGGCAATCAGCTTTTCCACTTCCGGGTTCGAGTAGTCGGACCACGTGCCATCCTTGGTCGCGGCACCGCTGATCGGGTGGATCGGATCGTAAATGGCATTCGAGAACTGCATGACCGTCATCGGGCCAGACTTGTGCGTGTTGTTCAGGCGGCTCCACGCTGCATAGTCGATCACCTTGACGCTGGTGCGCACGCCAATGGTCGACCAGTAGGCGGCAATCGCCTCACAGAGTTCCTTCGGGTTATCGCTCGAGCAGTACATCTCGGTCTGGAAGCCTTGCGGGTAGCCAGCCTGCGACAACAGTTTCTTCGCCAGCGCAGGGTCGTACTTGTACGGCTTGAGCGTCTTGTCCACGCCATACGGGTAGCTGGCCGAGATGTACGAGGTCATCGGCGCACCCACGCCGTGCAGCACGTTCTTGATGATGGCGGCGCTGTCCAGTCCGTGGTTCAGGGCCAGACGTACTTCTCGCTTGGCCAGCGGCTGGCCTTCGACGTTGGAGTAGAGACGCACCGCCAGCGGGCTGCCGGCCGGCACCGACTTCACGAGCACGCCCTTGGTAGCTTTGAGCCGCTTCACATCGACCGGGGCGACATAGTCGATCACATCCACTTCGCCACTCATCAGCGCATTCACGCGGCTGGCGGCTTCAGGAATACTGCGGAACACCAGCTTCTTGATACCCGGCTTCTTGCCCCAGTAACCATCGAAGCGCTCGAATGTCAGGGACTGGCCGATGCGCTGCTCGACGAACTTGTACGGGCCCGAACCGACCGGCGCCTTGGAGAAGGCTTCCGGTGTCGGCAGCGACTCGGTGTATTTCTTCGGCACCAGCAGCAGGTAGCCGGCGATCTTGTTCAGGAAGGCGCCGTCCGCGCGCTTCAGCTTGAAGGTCACCGTGTGGTCGCCGCTGGTCTCGGTACTGTCTACCAGATTCACGAAGTACGGACGGCGCGTGCTCTTGGTTTCCGGCTTGAGGATCCGTTCCATCGAGTACTTCACGTCGGCGGCGGTCAGCGCATCACCATTGTGGAACTTCACGCCTTTGCGCAGGGTGAAGGTGTACTGCAGGCCGTCGGGGGAAATCTTGACATCGGTGGCGACGCTCGGCTGCACATTACCCTTGCGATCGAAGGCATAGAGCGTGTCGTACATCTGCCAGCCATAACGCTGGGAATCGCCGGTAGCAGCAACTTGGCCGTCCAGGTTGCCAATTTCCTTGCCGATGGCGAATACCACGGTATCGCGATCGACAGCGGGCTTGCCGTTGACAGCATGTGCGGGCACGGTCGCGAGGAAGGCGCAGGCAGCAGCGGCGCCCAACGTAAGATGCGAGAGCAGTTTTTTCATTGTTCCTCCAGTTTTTTACAACGGGCGATTCTTGGCGAACCCTACGCTCAGCGCACGGTTTCCGGACCGCCTTTCACATAGATGATCTGCCCCGAGACGAACGAAGCGTCTTCGCTGCACAGGAATGCAATCACGTTGGCGATGTCGCGCGGCACACCGACGCGGCCGAGCGGGATGCTCTTGGCGCGCATGGCCTTGTATTCCTCGACCTCATAGCCGCGGCGTGCTGCTGTCTGGCGCGTCATTTCGGTATCGACGAAGCCGGGAGCCACAGCATTGACATTGATGTTGAACGGGCCGAGTTCGACCGCTGCGGTGCGGGTGAAGGCCTGCAGGCCCGCCTTGGCGGACGAGTAGTTGGCCTGGCCGCGATTGCCCAGTGCGGAGGTGGACGAGAGGTTGACGATCTTGCCGGCGCGCTTGTCGACCATGTGGCGCTGTACGGCGCGCGTGCACAGGAAGGTGCCGCGCAGATGCACGTTCATGACGGCATCCCAGTCGTCGACAGACATCTTGAACAGCAGGTTGTCGCGGGTTACGCCAGCGTTGTTGATCAGGCAATCGATCGCGCCGAATTTCTTCAGCACGGCTTCGACCATCTGCTCGACCTGCGCTTCATCGGCGACGTTGCAGCCGACACCGATGGTCTCGACACCATACTCGGATGCAATAGCAGCCGCGGTTTCCGTTGCGGCATCAGCGGACAGATCGCATACCGCGATCTTGGCCCCCTCCTCCGCAAACCTGGCCGCGGTGGCCTGTCCGATCCCACGTGCTGCGCCGGTGACGAGCACGACCTTATCCATGAAGCGTTTTTGCATCGCTTGGGTCTCCAGTTTTTCTTGCTGGGATAGGCGCATGACGCACGTCCTCAGCTGTTTTCAGGCAGTCTAAGTGGCCAGATTTGCAGTGTCAATATTTGCCACATTTTCGAGATAAGCCCGAAAACATGGCAAGGATTCTCATCCTTGCGTCATCGCCAAATATGAACACAACATTGCCATAGACACGTTTTTATGAGCTATTAAATTGCTAATTACAGTCCAATATGAACTTAAATTTCTTTTTAGAACATCAAAAATCATTCCACTATTTGTTATTTTTTTGCTGTGCACCATGATCAGGAGGAACGTGGGACACGCGCCGCAGCCTCGCGACCAGCGATCCGCCCACCAACAAAACATTCGGCCAGATTGCCGCCCGACACATAAACATGACCAAACACGCTGCCCAGCTCACCTGCCGAATAGAGCCGGTCAATCGGCTGGCCTTCGACGTCGATGACGCGCTGCCGTGCATCGTGTACCGGGCCACCTTGGGTGTTGATCACCACCGGCCACAAGGCCGCCCAGTAGTACGGCGGTTCGCGCAATGCCATCATGGTTTCTGGACGGCGACCGAAGGCGGTGTCCTCGCCCGCATCGCAATCGTCGTTCCACTGTTCGACCGTGGCACGCAGGACCGCTTCGTCCACGCCAGTCTGCTGCGCCAGCTCGGCCAGCGTGTCGGCGCGGTTGAGGATGCCGTTTTCCACTTCGCGCAGGTTGTCATCGCTCCACTCGTACCATGCCTCGCGGTCATTGGTAATGGCACGACCCAGTGGATATGCCTTGCGCCCAGCCTCGTCGAACAGCAGGAAGGATGGCAGGCGCGGGTGACGGTATGTTTTCGGTTCGTAGAAATCGAACTGGCGCACGCCGGTATCGGACATGTACGGCGGATATTCATCGACATAACGGCGACCATCCTGGTCGACAATGATCCAGGCCATCTTCGGCAGCGCGCGCTCAGTACGCTCCGGCGTCCACATTGGCAGGAGCTTGACGTACAGGCCAAACGGATACGCGGGATCGGGATGCCGCAAGCCGTACGGGCCGTGATACAGCCACATGTGCCAGAGATCCGCGCCAACGGCCTGGGCCATGCGGATACCGTCGCCAGTATTGCCCCGGAAGCCGGTATTGATGACTGGCGTGGAGACCAGGTACTGGCGCTTCATTTCCTCATTGGCCTCAAAGCCGCCGCACGTCAGGATGACGCCACGCCGCGCCTCGATATCGATCGGCTGACCGTCACGCACCGCATGCAGGCCGACAATCTCGCCCGCGTCGTTGCGATGGAGGCGACCGGCCGCGGTCGAGGTCCAGACGTCGATTGCCGCACGCCGCAGTTCGACGTTGTCCACCAGTACCTTGAACAGCAGGCAGCCCGGTCGCATGGGACGCGCGGCGAGATAGCCGTCGCGCGCGTCGAATCCGGGAATGCTCTCGATCTCGGCATAGCCGAGGGAATCGCAACCGGGGAACGGATAATTGCCAGGCGAGTTCACCACCTTGACGGTCGCGTCGCTCGCCCTGGCGAGTGTGCGCAGATAGTCGGGCGCCTCGGCCATGCCGTCCGCCAGTACCCGCAGCACATCGTCCGGCGTGCGCCCGCCGCAGGTATGCTTGAGATAACGGAAGGCATCGTCGGCATCGGAAGTGATACGCAGCCCGCCCGCCGAGAGAATCGAAATGCCACCCGGATCCGGCATCTTCTCGATCAGCAACACGCGCGCACCAGCATCGGCGGCCTCGATGGCGGCCACGGCGCCTGCCGCGCCATAGCCCACCACCACCACGTCGTAACTGGCATTCCATGCCGGCAAAGCTTGCGCCATCTCGTCTCCTTTAGTCCACATATTGGTCATTATTGTCATTCATGGAGAGCATAGCACTCCTGAAAAACTTCCGCATGATGCGAATTTCCCTTATCAGATACTGAGCCTTGCGCTAACATATGCAGGCAATGCAGTTTTGCTATAATTCCATATATTGAA
The DNA here is from genome assembly GCA_035539795.1 of Burkholderiaceae bacterium. Classification (GTDB taxonomy): domain Bacteria; phylum Pseudomonadota; class Gammaproteobacteria; order Burkholderiales; family Burkholderiaceae; genus Imbroritus. The sequence goes on along the minus strand of DATLHT010000446.1, from coordinate 1,229 downwards.
TATTTACCAGCGGAGGAGCCATGGCAAGCTACGAAGTCAAATCAGAAATCACGGGAACGGTGTGCAAGGTCACGGTCAATATCGGCGATCACGTGGCGGAAGATGATCCGCTCGTATTCGTCGAATCCATGAAGATGGAAATCCCGGTGGTCGCTCCGCGCGGCGGGCGCGTCACGGAGATCCGGGTAGCCGAAGGCGACAGCATCGGCGAAGGCGACGTCGCGGCCATTCTCGAAGTCTGACCGCGATACTGCTGCAGCCCGGCGGCGCCGGGCTGCATGCTTCAAACGACTGCCATCACATCAACGCCAGGACACATTGCGGAAGTTCAGGAAACCCGAACCCTCCTGCACCTCCCAGTTCAGATCCTTCTTCTTGGCAAACACGTTGAACAGTTCCGTGATCAGCACGGTCGACGCATCGTCGTGCAGCAGCTTGCTGATCTTGCGGAAGATCGCGCCGCGCGCTTCGGCACCGGAGGTCTTGTCCAGTTCCTTGATCAGCGCCTCCACCTCGGGGTTGTAGTAATCCGACCAGGCACCCTCCTTCGAGAACGAACCGGCGATCGGGTGGATCGGGTCATAGATCGCGTTGGTGAACTGCGTGGTGGTCATCGGACCGCTCTTGTGGGTATTGTTCAGACGGCTCCAGGCAGCGTAGTCGAGACGGTTGATCTCGGCCTTGATGCCCACCTGCCCCCAGTACGCCACCAGCGCCTCGGCCAGCTCCTTCGGCCAGCCCACCGCGTCATACAGCTTGACGGTGAAGCCATTCGGGTAGCCCGCCTGCTTCAGCAGCTCCTTGGCCTTGGCCGGGTTGTAGCCATATGGCTTGATGCTGGCATCGTGCCCATACGGGTAGTACTTGGAAATGAACGTGCCCATCGGCGCGCCAATGCCGTGATACACACCCTTGATGATGGCGTTGGCATCAATTGCATAGTTCAGCGCCAGCCGGACTTCACGCTTGTAGATCGGCGTGCTCGGGTCGTTGGTATACAGACGCACGTGCATCGGCGACGACACCGGGTTCGAGATGATGTTGAGCGCCGTGTCCTTCTTCAGGCGCGCCACTTCCGACAGCGGCACGATGGCGGAGATGTCCACTTCGCCCGCCAGCAGCGCGTTCACGCGGCTGGCCGGCTCGGGAATGTAACGGAACACCAGGTTGGCGACGGCCGGCTTCTTGCCATAGAAGTCCTCGAAGCGCTCCAGCTCGAGCGAGCGACC
>DATLHT010000445.1:0-3576 GCA_035539795.1 Burkholderiaceae bacterium | reverse complement strand
GTGCAGGACAGCGCTGATCTCGCTCATGGCATCGTAGCCAGTGGTGCCGTCGATCTGCCAGCCGGCGGGCAGATGCTCATCCTCGGCCAGGATTTTTTCCACAACGATCCACGGCCGCATCGGGCCTCGCCCCGCGCCCGGCGCCACGGCATCGACGCGCGCGCGCAGGCGCCGGCAATAGCCGGCGGGGTCGGCCAGCCCATCCACGTGGTCCACCCGTACGCCATCGATCAGCCCTTGCTGCATGAGCGACAACACCAGTGCATGCGTGGCATCGAAGACAGTCTCGCGTTCGACGCATACCCCCACGAGTTCGCTCACCTCGAAGAAGCGCCGCCAGTTCAGCATATCGCGGGCCGTGCGCCACCATGCCACGCGATAGTGCTGGCGCTCCAGCAGGGCATGCAGTACCGCCCGCCCGGCGTGTGTGCGGGGATCACAGGCCGCTTCGCGCGCCATCGGAGACATGGTCTGCAACGCATCCAGGCTGCCGTCCGCCAGCGGCAGCGGTACCTCGCCGCACATCACCACCGGCCTTGTCCCGGCGTCATGCACGAGGTGGATTGCGCCGTGGCGTAGCGCTTGCGGATAAGGGCGAGCCAGAATGGGCAGCAGGACCTTGCCGCGCAGCGCCGGCTCGGGTGGCTCCCAGTCGATATCGAAGAACGATGCATAGGCACTGTGCTCGCCATGTTGCAGCACGTCGCGCCACCACGCGTTGTGCACCGGGCATGCGGCCATATGGTTCGGCACGATGTCGAGGATGAGGCCGAGGCCATGCCGCCGGGCGGCATGGGCCAGCGCATGGAAGCCTTCCGCACCGCCGAGTTCCGGATTGATGCGTTGCACGTCGGTTACGTCGTAGCCATGCGTCGAGCCGGGACGCGCACAGGAGATCGGCGACAGATACAGATGGCTGACGCCCAGCGCCGCGTAATAGTCGAGCTGCGCCTGTGCATCGCTGAAAGTGAACCCGCGATGCAGTTGCAGGCGTAGCGTGGCGCGCGGGGTCATGGCGCGATACCCGGCTGGCGAGTGTGCCCGCTACGCAGTGCCGCGATACGGCGCTGCACATTGTTATCCGCGAACAGCGCGGCCACGGTGATCGGCATGCGCCGCCGCCAGTTGGGATGCTGCTCGACCGTGCCCGGCAGATTGGGTTGTTCGGTGAGCCCGAGCAGGTCTTCCACGGGCACGAGCCGCAATGGTCCCGGCGTGCGGCCGAGGAATGCAAGGATTGCTTCCAGCGGTGCGGTTTCCGGCGGTGGCCCCCCGTCGATCAGTCCGGCCTCGGCCAGCGCCCGCCAGAGCGCGCTGCGTTCCGCCTCGCGCAGGCTACGCAGTTGCGGTTCGGTTTCATGTGGCGCGAGCAGGCCAAGGTCGATGCGCCAATCGAGATCGCGGCCTTGCCACCAGCCGGCCACCGTCGGCAGGTCGTGCGTCGTGGTCGTGGCGAGCGTATCGACGGACCAGCGTGCGGGTGCACGGAAACGGACCGGGACAGCCGCAGCAGAGGCGGTCGTTGCAGTGGCATCAGATGGTGTCCCCGCGCTGTCCGGAGAGGGCTCTGCGGCATCGCGCTGAAACCACAGCACATCGATGCCCAGCATGCCGGCGTGTTGCCGTGCATGCTCGAAGCTGTGCGGCACGGTACCAAGATTCTCACCGATAACAATGGCGCGATGCCGCCATGATTCCAGTGCGATCAACCGCAACAGCGTATCGCGCGGATAGCGCAGATACACACCACGGTCCGGCGGCAGGCCGTCCGGGATGAGCCACATGCGCGCCAGTCCCAGCGCGTGATCGATGCGCAGGCCGCCAGCATGGCGCAGTGCGGCCCGCAGGATCTCCAGGAAGGCACGATAGCCCTGGTGCGCAAGACCGGCGGGCGAAAGCGCCGAGATCCCCCAGTTCTGCCCGAGCGGATTGACCTGGTCGGGCGGTGCGCCCACGGCAATGCCAGTGAGAATCTCCTCGCGCCGCCACCATGCGTGGCTGCCGCGCGTATCGGTGCCGACCGCCAGATCGGCGATCAAGCCGATGCCCATGCCGGCCGCGCGGGCGCGCGACTGTACCTGCGCCAGGCTGGCATCAGCCAGCCACTGGGCGAACAGCTGGAAGTCGATCTCGCTGGCGTGCGCGTCCAGGCAGGCGGCGTCGCGCCAGCAGTCGGCCGGCGGCCACGCCTCGGCGGCGCCGTGCTCCCGTGCGTCGCGCTGCATCGCCTCGAAGCATGCATGGGCCAGCAGCGCATTGCTGTGATCCGTGCCGCGCTGGAGGAACGCGGCAAAGTCGGATTGTGCCGCCGGTGTCAGGTAATGCGCGCGGCGCGCATGCAGCCAGCGCAGCACGCCATCGCGTGCCGCCGCCACGGCCGGCCAGTCGATGCAATCGGCACCGTCAAGCGCGGCGAAGCGCGCTTCGAGGCCGAGTGCGTGGACCGCCGCACGCCACGCTTCCTCACCGAGCAGCGCGGCCGGGTCCGCATACAGGGGATTGAGGAACAGGCGGCTCGAAGGCGCGTAGGGGCTGTACCGTTCCGGGTGCTCCGTAAAACCCGCGTGCACCGGATTGATGGCCACAGCCGCCGCGCCGTGCGCAGCGGCATGCTCGCACAACGCAGCGAGTGCGCCGAAATCGCCGATGCCCCCGGATCGCCGATCGCGCAGGCTGTATAGCTGCACGCCGATGCCCCACGCTGGCCCGGGATGTTCGATGTGCATCGCGTCGGTCGCTGCATGCAAGGCGTCCGGCACACTGAAGCAGCGCGGCGGGGCAACCGCCAGCACGCTCTCGGCAATATGCCCGGTGGCGTCCGCACGCACGGTGAGATGGTGATAGCCCCAGGGCAACGGTGCATCCAGCCAGCAGTTGCCTGCGGCGTCACGCCGCAGCGTGCCATGTACGTGCTGGCCATCTTCGCGCACGATGGCGAAGGTGATACCAGTAGTGGTGGCGCCCGTCAATGCCGCAGGCAGTGCCAACGGCTGCCCGGCCACCGCCGCCACCAGCGCCGGCACGTCGCACGATGTATCGGTTGGCAACTGCGCCAGCATGCGTTGCAATACTTCATCGCCGACCGTGCGCGGGCAGCCCTGCGCGTCGTGCCAGTGCACCAGCAGGCCCGCCTGCTGCGCCTGCGTCTGCAATGGCGTGAGCGCTGCAGCGGCGCGGGTCATGGACGAACTCCAATGACCGGATGCGCGGCATCCGCCGTGGAGGCATCCTGCAAACAGGCGAGCAGCGTGTACCCGTCCAGCCGACCATCGTACAGCGCCGGATATGCAGCCTCCTGGCTGGCGAACAGCAGCATGCCCGGTTGGCTCACTGGAGGCACCGCGATCGCTTGTGCATCCAGATTGAGCCACAGGTGCAAGGTACAGCCATCGCCAAGCGGCCAGCTGACCCGCAACGCACGGTCGGAGAGGACTGTGGCCGCCCCGGCGCGCGTGCCGGGCAGGCGCGGCACCAGCTGCGTGTGGCGAATGACCAGCAAGCGCGTGTACCAGGCGGTCCAGTCGTTGTCGTCGAATAGCGGACAGGCTGCCGCGAAGGTGGCAGGTGTGTTGGGAT
>DATLHT010000444.1:0-3821 GCA_035539795.1 Burkholderiaceae bacterium | reverse complement strand
AGCAAGCCTTCCAGAAACGCCACGAGGAACGCCTCAAGGCCGAGGCAGCGGAACGGGAGCGCAGTGCGGAAAAGCAGGTGCGCGATGCCCGTTGTGCACGCGTGCGTGGTTATGTCAGCGCGCTGGAGAGCGGGCTGCGCGCCAGCCGCACCAAGCCGGATGGTTCGATCGAATTCCTGGATGATGCCGCACGCGCACAGGAGCTGAACCAGGCGCGCGAGACCGCCGCGCGCGAATGCAGTCCGGCGAGCTGACGGCGGCCTGCCACGGTTCCTGTGCTGACGAGTTGAGTGGGCACGCACCCCCTCCCCTGGAGGTGGTTCCCAAACAAGGCGAAGCGGTTCTGGCCAGGCGACGCCGCAGGGAATTTGGATCGGGCGCGATCTGCCTGCGCAACCGCATGCACGCCCCGCAAGGCGGCCACAACAGCACCGGCGTAGCCAAGACAGCAGAATCGTATTAGATGCCTCTTAACTCTGGCCGCGCCGCCACTTGAGGCCCTCGTTGCTGCCTGCCGCGCGCTTGTGTGCGACACGACGTTGCCGGGCGGCCTTCGGGTCCGCAATCAGGGGGCGATAGATCTCGATGCGGTCGCCTGGCTGGACCGCTGTATCGAGCGAACGCAGCTTCCCGAACACTCCTACGCGGCAGATACCGAGATCGAGCTGCGGAAACGCCTGCAGGACGCCGGAAGCGCGAATGGCATCGCCGAGCGTCGTGCCGTGCGCGACATCCAGTGACTCGAGAAATATTTCATCGGGTGCGGCGTGGCACACCATGACGTGCATCATCCTGGTATCAGGCTGTGCCATAGACCACTTCCGCGCGTTTCACGAAGGCATCGACGAAGGTATTGGCGATGATACTGAAGACCGGCCCGATCACCTTTTCCAGCAACAGGCTCGAGAACTCGTAGTGCAGATGGAATTCCACTTTGCAGGCGTTCTCACGCAGCGGCGTAAAGGTCCACCAGCCAGTAAACACTTTGAAAGGCCCATCGGCAAATTCCATGTCGATGCGCGTCGGGCGCTGTTGCGTGTTGCGGGTGCGGAAGAACTGGTGCAGCCCTTTGAAATCGATATCGACCTTGGCGTCGAGATGCGTTTCGGTCTGTTCATAGATCTCTACGCCGCCACACCACGGTAGGAATTCCGGGTATTTCGCCACATCGGTGACGAGGTTGTACATCTGTTCGGCGGAATAACCAAGCAATACGGTTTTGTGAACGTCTGCCATGCGGAGGTCAAAGCGGCCTCGAGTGGCCGGGTTTTGCTAGAATCGTGATTTTACTTCAGGCGGAGCAGAATCGGCACGTCCGTACCCACGGATGGCTTGGAAAAGCTGCCTACCCGACTGTCATTGATCATTGCATGAGCATCGTCGACAACAAGAAAGCGTTTTTCGATTACTTCATCGAGGAGCGATATGAAGCGGGCATCGCGCTGGAAGGCTGGGAAGTCAAGTCGATCCGCGCCGGCCGCGTGCAGATCAAGGAGGCCTACGTGGTCGTGCGCGACGCCGAGATGTTCCTGATCGGCATGCACATCAGCCCGCTGCAGACCGCTTCGACACATATCAATCCAGACCCGGTGCGCACACGCAAGCTGCTGCTCAATGCCGAGGAAATCCGCAAGCTCATCGGCAAGGTGGAGCAACGCGGCTACACGCTCGTGCCGCTCAATCTGCACTATGCACGCGGCCGCGTGAAATGCGAGATCGGCCTCGCCAAGGGCAAGAAGCAGTTTGACAAGCGCGACACAGAGAAAGAGCGCGACTGGCAGCGCGAGAAAGGACGCCTGCTGCGCGGCAAGTAAACCGCCCGGGCTGACCCAACCCATATCCTGGCACAGCACACGCAGCACCTGTGCAGCGTAGCGGTATTCACAAATAAGAACGGCAGGCACATCCGCCTGCCGTTTTTATTTCAGATCAGGATACTACGCATTCGGCGTGCGCCCGCCGATGACAGAAGCATTACCACTGCCTTTCACGATCTGCAGCGCGGAGGCAATCATCGACCCCATATCACCGAGGTTACCCGGCACGATCAGCGTATTGCCCGTCTTTGCAAGTTTGGCAAAGGCGTCCACATACTGTTCCGCCACCTTGAGGTTAACGGCTTCCGTTCCGCCCGCCAGCTGGACCGAGGCAGCAATCTTGCGGATGGCTTCGGCGTTGGCTTCGGCCACGGCAAGGATGGCCGCAGCTTCACCTTGCGCTTGGTTGATCTGCGCCTGGCGATCGCCCTCGGATCGCTGGATGGCGGCCTCGCGTTCGCCGGTGGCGATGTTGATTTGCTCCTGCTTGCGGCCTTCCGACGCTGCAATCAACGCGCGCTTCTCACGCTCAGCGGTGATCTGCTGCTGCATCGCGTGGAGGATTTCCTTCGGCGGCGTCAGGTCCTTGATCTCATAGCGCAACACCTTCACGCCCCAGTTAGAGGCGGCTTCGTCCAGCGCATTGACGATGCTGTGGTTAATGTACTCACGTTCCTCGAAGGTCTTGTCGAGCTCCAACCGGCCGATGATCGAGCGCAGCGTGGTCTGCGCCAGCTGGGTAATGGCCAGCACGAAATTGCTGGAGCCATACGAGGCCTTCATCGGATCGGTGACCTGGAAGTACAGCACGCCATCCACCTGCAGCTGCGTGTTGTCGCGCGTGATACAAATCTGGCTCGGTACATCGAGCGGGATTTCCTTGAGGATGTGCTTGTACGCGACGCGGTCGACGAACGGCACGATGATCGTCAGGCCCGGTGATAGCGTGGCGTTATATTTGCCGAGCCGCTCGACGACCCAGGCGTGCTGCTGCGGCACGATCTTCACGCCCTGGGCGATCAGCACGACAGCGGCAATCAGGATGAAAATAGCGAGACTACCAAGCTCGAACATGCAAGGCCTCCGTTGATGAGAATGAATGACATGGAACAACGTACCGCGCTTCCGTGACAACATTCACCGGAACGTTGAGTGCAGCGGGTACACGACAGCGGCGATGCAGATTCAGCGGCGGCGCGATTCCGTGAAGGGGCTGTGGCCGCGTAGCGCCTCATGTCCAGCAACCGGACCTCCGGCAATGCAACTGCCTATGCCTTGCGCGGCGCCACGATCAGTGTATTGCCGCGCAACTCGACAATGCGAAAGCGTCCTGGTGCCGGCGGCTGGTCACCGGCCAGTTCCACATCCCATTCCGCGCCACGATACAGCGTGCGGGCGCGGCGGTCCGCGCCCCATTGTGCGACCGACACTTCCTCGCCGATATCCAGATTGACATCGGGATTGCTGGCTGCGCTGCCAGCCCGGCGAGTCTTGCCGAAACGGCTGCGCCGCAGCAACAGGATGGCAATCACGCCAACCAGGGCTGCCAGTGCTGCTTGGGCGGGAAACGTCAGCCCGGCCATCGCCGCCACGCCACCAGCCGCCAGCCCGAGGGCCACCATCAGCAGGTAAAACGTCCCGGTCGTCAGTTCGGCAATGATCAACAATACCGCGAGTGAAAACCAGACATAGCTCGGCTGCATCGCAAGCCCTCCATCGGCAAGAATTCTTCACGACGGCGCTGAGATCCAACCGTCACCTGACAGCATGCCAGCAGCAAGCAGCCATGTCCATGCGCATGCGCTGCAACATGCAAAAAACTGCGCAACCGGAAATCTACAGCAGAAACAGTCCGCCCAAAAACGGCCACACCCCCGCCCGCATGAAGCGGGATCGGGGGTGTGGAGACGACATCCAACGGATGGCGGCGCATGCGCCGCCATCCCACTACGGGATCAACGCGTCGACAGGTGCTTCCAGGTCTCGACCACGGTGTCCGGATTC
>DATLHT010000443.1:0-10328 GCA_035539795.1 Burkholderiaceae bacterium | reverse complement strand
GAGTTGGCGGAATGAGGTTGCCGAGATATGGGGAGTACAGGGACAGCGGAGTTGTTTGGCTCGGAAGTGCGCCATGCTATTGGCGCATTGCGCCGCTCTGGACACTATTTCGCCGTACGAAACGGACTGGCTTTGACGATGAGCAGCTACTGTCTGTCTATCGCGATTTTGGCGTTGTGCCAAAGGCTAGTCGCGATGACAACAATAACAAACCATCGGACGATTTATCGGTTTACCAGTTGGTTGAGCCGGGCGACCTAGTCATCAACAAGATGAAGGCCTGGCAAGGAGCTGTCGCAATCTCTGACCATCGAGGCATCGTTAGCCCTGCATATTTTATATACGAGGCGACCCATAGCGAAAATTCTCGCTTTCTTCACTATCTTTTGCGGTCGCCTCGCTACATCACAGGCTACCTCTCCATATCAAAGGGAATTCGAGTCAATCAGTGGGACCTGGAGCCGCAGTATCACTCTCGCATGCCTGTGTTCCTTCCGCCCAAGGAGGAACAGACCGCCATCGCCACCTTCCTCGACCGCGAAACCGCCAAAATCGATGCACTGATTGCCGAACAGGAAAAGCTCATCGCCCTGCTGGCCGAAAAGCGTCAGGCCACCATCTCCCACGCCGTGACGCGCGGCCTCAATCCGGATGCGCCGATGAAGGATTCCGGCGTGGCGTGGCTGGGGGAGGTGCCGACGCATTGGAAGGTCGGTAAGGCGGGTTTCTACGTCTCTGTGCTGCCAGGGTATGCATTCTCGTCTACGGAATTCTCCCAAGATGATAGGGATACGCGGCTCCTTCGAGGGATAAACGTTGCCGTAGGAGAGCTGCGATGGGACGAGGTCGTGTACTGGAAACGCACAGAGTCCGATCGGCTTTCACGCTTTGAACTGATGGTCGGAGACGTAGTTATCGGAATGGACAGGCCGCTGATCAGTAGTGGCATGAGAGTAGCTATCGTGAAACCGGAGGACGTGCCGTGTTTGCTGCTGCAACGAGTAGCAAAAGTTGAAGCCGCCCCTTCAATGGACAGCCGATTCATCATGATGCTTCTGAGCTCTCAGCTATTTGCAGCACATTTTGCGCCGGAGACCACCGGTGTCAGTGTCCCCCATATCAGCGGAGAGCAGATTTCCAGTTTTGTCATCTCAGTTCCGCCCCTGGATGAACAGTGCAAAATCTGTGATTTTCTAGAAATCGAGCTGTCAAAACTCGATGTCCTCAATCATAAGGTAGAGCAAGCTATCTCTTTACTCAAAGAACGCCGCTCCGCCCTAATCACCGCCGCCGTCACCGGCCAGATCGACGTGCGCGGTGCCATTACCCCCGCGGACGAGGACCTCGCCGCATGAAATTCGAAACCTTCGTCGCCGGGCAATGGGTGCCGCGCTATCAGTACAAGAGCTTCGAGCCCACGCCGGTCAATCACGAATGGTTCTGGGAAGATCCGACCATCGCCGTGCTGCTGGAGCAGGCCAACCGGGCCTTGGGCGAATTGAATGCTTTTTCGCTGATCGTGCCGGACATCGACCTGTTCATCCAGATGCACGTGGTGAAGGAAGCGCAGACGTCGAGCCGGATCGAAGGGACGCAAACCGAGATGGACGAGGCGCTGTTGCCGGAAGAGCAGGTGCCGCCCGAGCATCGCGACGACTGGCACGAGGTGCAGAACTATATCGAAGCGGTGAATACGGCTGTAGCGGCGCTGAAGGAACTGCCGCTGTCGAACCGCTTGCTGAAGCAGACCCATGCCACGCTGATGCAAGGCGTGCGGGGTGAGCACAAGCAGCCGGGGGAATTCCGCAACAGCCAGAACTGGATTGGCGGCTCGAATCTGCAGGACGCTGCCTTCATCCCGCCGCACCATGACGGCGTGGCCGAGCTGATGAGCGACTTGGAAAAATTCCTGCATAACGAGCAGATTGCGGTGCCGAATCTGATCCGATCGCTATCGCCCACTACCAGTTCGAGACGATCCACCCGTTTCTGGATGGCAATGGCCGCATCGGGCGTTTGATGATTCCGCTGTATCTGGTGAGTTGCGGCATCCTGAGCAAGCCCTCACTGTATCTCTCGGATTTCTTCGAGCGTAACCGGGCCAGCTATTACGATGCGCTGATGCGGGTACGTACCAGCAATGACCTGATTCACTGGGTACGCTTTTTCCTGAGCGGTGTGGCGGATACGGCACGCAAGGGACGCGAGGTGTTCAGCGCAGTGCTGCAGCTGCGCACTGAGGTGGAGCAGCAGGTGATGACGCTGGGCAAGCGCAGCGCCACGGCGCGCGAGGCGCTGCATCTGCTATACCGCAAGCCGATCGTGACGGCGGCGCAGCTGGTGAGCGGGCTGGGGGTGAGCAGCCCCACGGCTCAGACGCTGATCCGGGAGTTCGAGCGCCTGGGCATCCTGCGTGAGAACACTGGGCGCCTGAAGGGGCGGGTCTATGGCTTTGATCGTTACCTTAGTTTGTTTCTAAGTTAAAGATAATCTGTTTTGTTTACTTTAGGTGCGCTGCAAAGTAAATTGGTGCAGTGAATCGAGCCGTATAAAACAAGGTTTGATCGGGGGATACGTGGCGCTGCACAAGGAAATCCATTTCGAGGCGGAAATCTGTGCCCATCTGGCCGAGCATGGCTGGTTGTATGCCGAGGGGGACGCAGCGCTGTTCGACCGCGCCAACGGCCTGTTCATGCCAGACTTGCTGGCCTGGGTGGAGGCCACGCAGCCGGAATGCTGGCAACGGCTGAGCAAGACCCACGGTGCCGCCTTGGGCACCGTGTTGGCCGAGCGGGTGCGCAAGAATCTCAATGAACGTGGCACGCTGGACGTATTGCGTCGTGGCGTGGAGATGCTGGGCCTACGCGAGCCGCTGATGCTGGCGCAGTTCAAGCCGGCGCTGGCCATCAACCCGGCTATCCAGGCCCACTATGCCGCCAACCGGCTGCGCGTGGTGCGGCAGGTGTGCCACTCGCCCAATAATCCCAAGGCCGAGCTGGACCTGGTGCTGTTTGTCAACGGTATCGCGGTGGCCACGGCCGAGCTGAAGTCGGATTTCACGCAGAGTGTGTACGATGCGGTGGACCAGTACCGCTTTGATCGCCATCCCAGCCCCAAGGGTGGTGTAGCGGAGCCATTGCTCGGTTTTCCCGGCGGGGCGCTGGTGCACTTCGCAGTGAGTCAGTCGGAAGTGATGATGACAACCCGGCTGGCGGGTCCGGCTACCACCTTCCTGCCCTTCAACCGGGGGAATGCCGGCGCGGCCGGCAATGCGCCCAACCCGGCGGGCTTTGCTACGGCTTATTTGTGGGAAGAAGTCTGGGAGCGGCACAGTTGGCTGGACATTCTGCACCGTTACCTGATTGGCAAGCGCGATGACAAGAAGCAGCTCAAGAGCGTGATTTTTCCGCGCTATCACCAGCTGGATGTCACGCGCCGGCTGGTGGCGGATGTGCTGGCGCATGCCGCCACGGGTGGCCCCGGGCAGCGCTACCTGATTCAGCATTCGGCCGGCTCGGGCAAGACCAACTCGATTGCCTGGGCCGCGCATTTTCTGGCGGATCTGCACGATGCCGGGCATCAGAAGATGTTCGATAGCGTGCTGGTGGTGAGCGACCGCAATGTGCTCGACGCGCAGTTGCAGGAAGCAATTTTCGACTTCGAGCGCACCACCGGGGTGGTGGCCAGCATCACCAATGAGTCCGGCAGCAAGAGCGCGCAGCTTTCGCAGGCGCTCAAGGATGGCAAGAAAATTATCGTATGCACCATCCAGACCTTTCCGTTTGCCTTGCAGGCGGTGCAGGAACTGGCAGCTACCGAGGGCAAGCGTTTCGCCGTCATTGCCGATGAGGCACACAGCTCGCAGACCGGCGAGGCGGCGGCCAAGCTCAAACAGTTACTCTCGCCGCAGGAGTGGGCGGAACTGCAGGACGGCGGCGAGGTCGATACCGAGGCATTGCTGGCTGCGCAGATGGCAGCGCGCAGCGGCGACAGTGTGGGTGCCCGTGGGCTGACCTATGTGGCTTTTACCGCGACACCCAAGCAGAAGACGCTAGAACTGTTCGGCCGGCCTGGCCCCGATGGGTTGCCGCAACCATTCCATGTGTATTCCATGCGTCAGGCTATCGAGGAGGGCTTTATCCTCGACGTGCTGAAGAACTACACCAGTTACAAGCTGGCGTTCAAGCTGGCGCATGATGGTCAGGAATACGACGAGGCCCAGGTGGAGCGCAGCACCGCGATGAAGGGCATCATGCAATGGGTGCGACTGCATCCCTACAACATCGCGCAGAAGGTGCAGGTGGTTGTCGAGCATTACATCGAGAATATCCAGCCGTTGCTGGCCGGGCGCGCCAAGGCCATGGTCGTGGTGGGCAGCCGCAAGGAGGCTGTGCGCTGGCAGAAGGCGATGCGTGCTTATATCGAAAAGCAGCACTACACACTGGGCGTGCTGACGGCTTTCTCCGGCGAGGTGAACGATATTGACAGCTATCCGCAGCCCGTTACCGAGACCAGCAAAGACCTGAACCCCGGGCTGAAAGGCCGCGACATCCGCGACGCATTTGCTGAGCCTGACTATCACTTGCTGCTGGTCGCCAACAAGTTCCAGACGGGCTTTGACCAACCGCTGCTGTGTGGCATGTATGTCGACAAGATGCTGGGTGGTATTCAGGCTGTGCAGACATTGTCGCGCCTGAACCGTGCCCATCCGGGCAAGGACACGACCTATATTCTGGACTTCGTCAACGAGCCGGGGGAAATTCTCAAGGCTTTCAAAACGTATTACGAGACTGCGGAACTCGAGGCAGCTACGGACCCGCACCTGGTCTACGATCTGCGTGCCAAACTGGATGCCAGCGGTCACTATGATGAGTTCGAGGTGGAGCGCGTCGCCAAGGTCGAGACGGATCCTAATGGCACGCAAAAGCAGCTGGACGCCGCTATTGCGCCGGTGGCTGACCGCTTGTTGAAGCGTTTCAAGGCTGCGTCGCAAGACAAGGCTGCAGCCGAGGCGCAGCAGGACGAGAAAATGGCACAGGCCGCCAAGGATGTGCTGGACGCCTTGCTGCTGTTCAAGAATGACATGGGGGCGTATGTGCGCCTGTATGTCTTTCTGAGCCAGATTTTTGACTACGGTAACACCGACATTGAGAAACGCTTTCTGTTCTATAAGCGTTTGGTCCCGTTGCTGGATTTCGGCCGTGAACGTGACACGCTCGACCTGAGCAAGGTAGTGCTGACACACCACACGCTAAAGAACCGAGGCAAGCAAACCATGGGTCTGAACCAGGATGGCAGCTACAAGTTGCCGCCGATGGACGCAGTCGGCAGCGGCTCCGTGCAGCAAAAGCAGCCTGCGTATCTTGTCGAGATCATCCAGAAGGTGAATGGCTTGTTCGAGGGAGAGCTGACCGACAGTGATCAGCTCGTCTATGTTAACGGTGTACTCAAGGGCAAGTTGCTGGAAAATGAAACCTTGGTCCGCCAGGCATTGAGCAATAGCAAGCAGCAGTTCGGCAATTCGCCAGATCTCAAGGATGGTCTGATGCAAGCGATCATGGATGCTTCGGATGCGCATCAGGTGATGAGCATCCAAGCTTTGAATTCCGAACGGGTGCGTGATGCTCTCCTTGATGTTCTGCTCGGCCCCGCTCAACTATATGAGGCGCTGCGTGCCAAAGCCGGGTTGGATAACCCCAGTTCACGCTCCTGAGGATGTTGTCGTGCCTATGGTGTTGTTGTGCGGAGCAATCATCGCGGTGGAGTGCTGTGTGTTCCCCATAATGGGCGGCGCTCAAAGGCGAAGCTAAGTAAGGGTCGCAGCGTTGTGTGAACGCTCCCGCCTGCCGCCAGTCCAACCACCACGATCACCCGGACACAATACGCATGGATCTTTCCGCTGCCGGCAAGCGCCGCCGCCGCTTCATTCTTGCCAGTGCCGGAGGTGCGGCCCTGCTCGCCAGCATGACGGCGTGCGCGGGCTACAACCTCTGGACCAACGAGTACACCTTTTCGCGCAAGGAGCTCGAAGCCGCACTGGCCCGCAAGTTTCCGTACCAGTACCGCTATCTCGCGCTGGTGGATGTCCGCCTGACGGATCCCCGCCTGCGTTTCGATGCGGAACGCAATCGCGTGACGGTCGAGGCAAATGCTGCGGTCAACAATCCTCTCGCAGCTGGGCAAACCTTCAATGGCATTCTGGCCTTGAACAGTGGCTTGCGTTATGAGACGGCGCAGCGCGCGCTGCTGCTCGATCGCCCGGCCCTTGAGCGCTTCGAGTTGGCCGAGGTGCCGGTGCAGTATGCGCGCCAGCTGAACGCCATCGGTACGCTGCTGGCGCAAGACCTGTTGCATGACTACCCGCTTTATACCTTCAAGCCGGAGCAGCTGCGTTTCAAGGGGCGTGACTTCGAGCCCGGTACAATCACTGTTTTGCCCGATGGTATCTCGGTGCAGGTGACACCACGCTGACCCTGGTTTGCCTGCAGCATCCGGATGTTCGCAATGCTGTCATCCGGATGCTGCGCTGAGCCGTTTTCTGACGAACAACAATAACCTAACGCTTCCGCATGGACATTGCGCTTGCCTTCAAGGCCATCATTCTCGGCATCGTCGAGGGTCTCACCGAATTCCTGCCCATCTCGAGTACCGGCCACCTGATTCTTGCGGCCGACCTGCTGGATTTCAACGACAACCAGGGCCACATCTTCGAAGTGGTGATCCAGCTTGGCGCGATCCTGGCTGTCTGCTGGGAGTATCGCGAGCGTATCCTGCACGTGGTGCGTGGCCTGGGGTCCGATCGGCTGTCGCAACGCTTTGCCATCAATGTGATTGTCGCCACGCTGCCCGCCATTACGCTGGCGCTGCTGCTCGGCAGCTTCATCAAGCACACGCTGTTCAACCCCATCGTGGTGGCGTCGGCCTTCATCGTGGGTGGTCTGGTGATCCTGTGGGCCGAGCATCTCGAAAGCCGGCGCGGCACGACCCGCGATCCGCGCGGCAATGCCTTGCTGGAAGCCGCCAAGGCGGCTGCGCCGCGCATCGAATCGATCGACGACCTGCGCTGGAGCGATGCCCTGAAGGTTGGCCTGGCGCAGTGCGCCGCGCTGATTCCCGGTACCTCGCGCTCGGGCGCGACCATCATCGGCGGTATGCTGTTCGGCCTGTCGCGCAAGGTGGCGACGGAATTTTCGTTCTTCCTGGCGATTCCGGTGATCTTCGGCGCGACCGTCTATGAGCTGGTGAAGGCGCGTTCGGTGCTGTCCGCTGCCGATCTCGGTACCTTCGGCATCGGTTTCGTCGCGGCTTTCATCTCGGCCTTCTTTTGCGTGCGCTGGCTGCTGCGCTTCGTCGCCTCGCACGATTTCCGCCCGTTTGCGTGGTACCGCATCGTCTTCGGGCTGATCGTGCTGGTCACGGCCTATACGGGCGTGATCGAGTGGCATGGCTGAGTAAGCGAGCACGATTCCCTGATATGAAAAATGCCCGGCATGATCGGGCATTTTTTATGGTTGCCCGGATGCCCTACTTTTTCTCGGAGCAATACCGCGCAGCGGCAGGGGGGGCTTCCCTGGAGAAAAGCTTCAGGACTCCGCCCAGCGCCGCATCAGGTTGTGATAGATGCCGGTCAGCGCGATCACCTGCGCATGGCCGTGGCCGTGTTCCATGACCAGCGCCTGGATTGACTGGTCGAGCTGGAACAGCAGCGTGCGCGCTTCGCCGTCCCGCACCATGCTCTGGATCCAGAAGAACGATGCCACGCGCGCGCCGCGTGTCACCGGCGTGACGCGGTGCAGGCTGGTAGCGGGGTAGAGCACCATGTGGCCCGCCGGCAGTTTGATGCTCTGCGTGCCGTAGGTGTCTTCGATAATCAGTTCGCCGCCGTCGTATTCATCCGGCTCCGCCAGGAACAACGTGGCCGACAGATCGCTGCGGATGCGAAAACTGGTGCCCCGCAGGTGGCGGATGGCATTGTCGACGTGCACGCCGAAGGTCTCGCCGCTGGCGTAGCGGTTGAATAGCGGCGGATAGACCTTGAGCGGCAGCGCGGCCGAGAAGAACAGCGCATTGGCGCCAAGCGCATCCTGGATCAGGTCGCCCAGCTGGCGGGCCAGGGGCGAACCTTCCTGCAATTGCATATTGCGCTTGGCGAGGGCCGACTGCTCGCCCGAGGTGGCATTGCCGTCGATCCATTCCGCCTGATCCATGGCCTGGCGGAACTGGACGACCTGTTCCTTCGTGAGTACCTCCGGGATCTGGAGCAACATGATGGTGATTCCTGAAATGCGGTGATTCAATGAAAACGCCTGTCCGCGTACGGACAGGCGTCGAACTGCCAGCGGGCAGGGCCCGGAATGGCGGCGGGGCGGCTATGTGCCGCTCAGAAGCGCCAGTTCGCCGTCACGATGGCCGACCGGCCTTCACCCAGTGCGGCGTAGTGGTTGCTGTACGCCTTGGTGTAGTAGGTCTTGTCGGTCAGGTTCTGCACGTTCAACTGCAGCGACAGGTTCTTGTTGACAGTATACGCGGCCATCGCATCGAAGCGGGTGTATGACGGGATGTACAGCGTATTCGCCGGGTTGCCGAAGACCTTGGCCACATAGAAGGCGCCGGCGCCGATGGTCAGCTTGGGCAGGACCTGGTAGGTAGTCCACAGGCTGAAAGCGTCCTTCGGCGTATTCGGGAACTGGTTGCCATTGTTGTTGGCATTGGTACCGAAGCGGCCGTTGTCCTTCAGCTTGCTGTCCAGACGCGTATAGCCGCCGAACACGCCCCACTTGTCGGTAAGGTGGCCCGCGAAGCCGATCTCGAAGCCTTTCACTTCCTGCTTGCCGGCCAGTGCGTAGGTATTGGCATCCACCTGGACGCGCGCGTTGCTCTTCTTGATCTGGAAGATCGCGCCGGTTAGCGACAGCTTGCCGTCGAGCAGATCCCACTTGGTGCCCAGTTCGACTGCACGGCTGCGTTCCGGATCGAGGTCCTGGTTGGTGGCGCTGAGGTTGTCGGCGCCATCGCTCACGGTCTGGCCCGACGGGGTCGAGGCGGTCGCGTAGTTCAGGTACACGCTACCGTTGGGCAGCGGCTTGTAGACCACGCCTGCCTGGTAGTTGAAGAAGCTCGAATCGTTATGCAGCGACGTCGCCGCCACTGTCGCCCCCGACGCATTCACGTAACGCGGCGTATTGAGCGATGTCGAATAGTTGTCGTAGCGGATGCCGAGATTCAGCGACCACTGCTTGTTGAACTCCATCGTATCGAAGGCATAGACAGAACGCGTGGTGGTCTTGGCCGCCGAGGTATTACCCAGCTTGCGGATGCTGCCGACCCAGGGATCGTTCGGGTTCGGGTTGAGCAGGCTCGTGCAGTTGAAGGAGGTAGCGGGCTCCAGGCGGCAATCGCGATTGCCGGTGGCCACGGTGTACGGGTTGTTGTCCGTCTCTTCACGCGAGAATTCCACGCCGGCCACGAAGTTGTGCTTCACGCCGCCGGTGTTGAACTCGGCCATCACATCGGTCTGGTTGACCAGCGTGGTGTTTACCGAGTCGCGCGACTTGGTGTTGCGCCAGACCATGCCGCGCGCCACGTTGCCGGCGCTATCGTCCGGGTTGGTGACGATGTAGTCGTTGGTCGAGCGGCCGTAACGCGTAGTGTTGCGCAGCATCAGGCCATTGCCGAAGTCGTGCTGGATCTGGGCCGTGGCGATGTCGACTTCGTTCTTCTGGAAGTCGCGGCTTTTCAGGCCGTAGAAGTTGTCGCGGTTGACGTCGACCGGGCCGTCCGGGTTGGCCTTGGTGCGTGCGGCCCCGCTGTTGCGATACGGAATGCTGTAGTCCGGCATGCCGTCGGACTGCATGTGGTAGTAGCTCAGCGTGACGCGCGTTGGCGATTTCATGCCGAGCGTGATCGACGGTGCGATGCCCCATTTGCTCAGGTCGACAGCATTGCGGCCCGGAATGTTCTGGTCATGCGCCATGGCGTTGATGCGGAACGCCACGTTGTCGTTCACCGCGTAGTTGCCATCCACGGTGGCACGCTTGTAGCTGTCGGTGCCGAGGGCGACCGAACCGCTGGCGAAATTTTCGTTGGTCGGCTGCTTGGTCACCAGGTTGATGGCACCGCCGACCGAGCCACGGCCGCCGAAAGCGGAGCTGGGGCCCTTGATGACTTCCACGCGTTCAATGTTGAACGACTCGCGCGTCTGCGAACCGGCATCACGCACCCCATCGGTGAAGATGTCCGCCATCGAGTCGAAGCCGCGGATGAACGGGCGGTCGCCGATCGGGTTGCCACCCTCGCCGGCGCCGAAGGTGATGCCCGGGGTCGTGCGC
>DATLHT010000442.1:0-3132 GCA_035539795.1 Burkholderiaceae bacterium | reverse complement strand
GTCACCCGCGCCCTGGCTGTGAAGCGCGCCACTGGCAAGCCGCTCTCCGCCTTCCAGGACAATCCCCAGTCCGGCCTCTTGGGGGACTCGACCATCGAGCGCTTCGTCCTGTCGCCGGACCGCGACGTGCTCCGTGCCCGCATCGCCCTGCGCTTCGAGGCGATGTTTGCAGGCGGCGCCGTTGAAGAGGTCGAGGCCCTGCGGGCGCAGAATCTTGACCCGTCTCTGCCGGTCATGAAGGCCATCGGCGTTCGCGAAATCAGCGATTGGCTCGACGGCGTCCAGACGCGCGAGGAAGCGATCACCCTCGCCATCATCGCCACGCATCAATATGCCAAGCGCCAGCGCACCTGGTTCCGCAATCGCATGGGCGATTGGCCGCGGCTGGGTCTTGAAGGCAAGCCGATCGAGGACTGACCTCAGGCCGGCTGGCGCATACCGGCAAGCAGCCCGATCCGCTCCCGCAGCACGAAGCGCGTCACCAGCACCACGGCGACAAAGGCGAGACCGGCGGCGAGGCCAATCCAGATGCCGACGCCCTTCCAGTCGGCGACGAAGCCGAGAACATAGGCAACCGGCAGCCCGACCATCCAGTAGCCGACAATGGCCAGCAGCATCGGCACCTTGGTATCGCTCAACCCACGCAGCGAATGTGCGGCCACTACCTGGGCGCCGTCGACGAGCTGGAACACGCCTGCGACGATCAGGAAGGACGCGGCCAGAGTCAGCGAATTAGCGTTGGCGGCAACATGCGGATCGAGGAACAACGTCACGATATGCGGCCCGAGGGTCAGGAAGGAGATGCACGAGAGCGTCATGAACGCTGTGCCCATCGCAAAGGAAGTCCAGCCTGCCTTGCGAATGCCCTCCGAATCGCCCCGGCCATAGGCCATACCGACGCGCACCGTAGCGGCAACGCCAAGGCCCAATGGTACCATGAAGGCGATGGAGGCGCATTGGAGGGCAATGGCGTGGGCCGCAACCTCATCGGTGCCCAGCCGCCCCATGAGCAGCGCGGCAGCAGTGAACATGCCAACCTCGGCCACAACCGTCAGGCCAATCGGTGTGCCGATGCGGAAGATTTCACGGAAACGCGGCCAGTCCGGCTTCCAGAAGCGCACCAGCACATGGAAGCGCTTCAGTTTTGGATGGCCTACCACATAGAGCACCATGGCGATGAGCATCACCACATTGGTCAGCGTCGTTGCGATAGCAGCCCCGCGCAGCTCAAGCCGCGGGAAGCCGAAATGGCCGAAGATCAGCACATAGGCGGTTACGGCGTTCACCAGCACGCCGAGCACCGTAATCACCAGAATGGCGCGAGTGGCGTCATAAGCCGACATGAGCGAACGGAAGGAAATGATCCCGAAGGCCGGAAACAGCGACCAGGCGGCAATCTGGATGAACTGATTGGCCATTTCGGTGGCCTCCGGATCCTGGCCAAGCGCCTGGTAGATCGGCTTGATCTGGAGAACCAGCGGCACCAGCAGCGCGGCCAGCACAATGGCCGCCCAGCAACCCTGGCGCACGACGCGGCGCACGGCCTTGATGTCCCGCTTGCCACGGGCCTGTGCCACGAGCGGCGCAACGGCGCCGATCACGCCCACGCCACCGACTAGGAAGGGCATGATGAAGGTCGTCGCCAGGGTACCGGCGGCAAGGTATTCCGAGCCGAGCCAACCCAGCAGAATCACGTCGGTCGTATGCAGTAGGTTCTGCGCGAGCTGAGCGATGACGAGCGGCCAGGCGAGCGCAAAGGTGGCCCCAAATTCCGTGGCCCAGCTGGTCGATACAGCGGCGTTCGTGCCCGTCGCCTGCTGCGACGGTGCGACAATCTCAGTCATTTTCGTTTCCCACACACACCGCCATGCTCTAGTCGAAAGGCGCCTGGCTTGGAAGATGGGGACGGAAATGGCGAATTGGATGCGGCGGTTTTTGGTTGTGTCAGCGGGACTTTTAGGGGCGCTGGGCGTTGCTACTGCCGCGATGGCGTCTCACGGCGAAGATGTCCGGAATCTCGCAGCAATCTCGGCCATGGCGCTGGCCCATGCACCGGTGCTGCTCCTCCTGGGGCTGGTCGGGCGGGGCAGGGTGCTGTCGATTTCCGGCCTTATTCTTGCCGCGGGCTGCATTATCTTCGTCGCCGATCTGGCCATGCGCCATTGGATGGCGACTCCGCTCTTTCAAGGGGCAGCGCCCATCGGTGGTGCTGGCATGATCCTCGGTTGGCTGGGCATAGCCCTGTCAGCCCTGACGAAAGCAATCGTTCACGATTGATTCAAGTTTTCTTGAAGACGACCGGAACCAAAATTCCGACCAAACATTAACAGTCCGATCAGTCCTGGAGGATCTCATGCATAAGTTTCTGATTATCGTTGCCGCTACCCTGTCGCTGGCTGCATGTACGGCGACCCAGCAGGGCGCGACAGTTGGCGCGCTTGGTGGCGCTGTCGTTGGTGCTAGCGCGACCGGTGGCAGCGTTCTCGGAACAGTGGTGGGTGCCGGCGTAGGTACCGTTGTTGGCGCAGCCGCCGGTGACGTCCTTGGCCGCGTCCAGGGCAGCAGCAATCGCTGCGTCTACCAGCGTCGCGATGGCAGCCAGTATATCGACACCTGCCCGCGCGGCTAAGTTTCGCTGAGGCGGTACTCGTCCCAAACCGCCATCATGCTGCGAAGACACCCGGCCGGCGCCCCCACCGACCGGGTGTTCTACGTTCAACTGCCGATAATGCCTTGATAATTTCATGGCGGCTCGCAATAATCCCGAAATACGTGCCACTCGACTTGCGTTACCTGAACGACCGGTTTTTCCGGAATCTAGGCTACCTCCTGATCTGGTGCATCGTAAGTTCGGAACCCTCCGGGGCCGAATAAACCCTCCCACCGCTTGCCGCGGTATTACAGACCACGAGGTTCAACATGGCTGCCATTACCGGTACCGTGAAATTCTTCAACACGACCAAGGGCTACGGCTTCATCTCGCCTGACAATGGCGAGAAGGACGCGTTCGTGCACATTTCCGCCGTTCAGCGTTCGGGCCTGCAGGGCCTCTATGAGGGCGACAAGGTCAGCTTCGAGCTGCAGACCGGCCGTGATGGTAAGGTTTCGGCGGCCGAACTGACCCTGCTGAGC
>DATLHT010000441.1:0-2351 GCA_035539795.1 Burkholderiaceae bacterium | reverse complement strand
GTCAAGCAGCTATTCGGCGCGGAAGCCGCCAACGTGCAGCCGAACTCAGGCTCGCAGGCCAACCAGGGCGTGTTCTTCGCCGTACTGCAGCCGGGTGACACGATCATGGGCATGAGCCTGGCCGAAGGCGGCCACCTCACGCACGGCATGGCGCTGAACATGAGCGGCAAGTGGTTCAATGTGGTGAGCTACGGCCTCGACGCCAATGAAGCGATCGATTACGAAGCGCTCGAGCGCAAGGCCCATGAAACCAAGCCGAAGCTGATCATCGCCGGTGCCTCGGCCTATGCCCTGCGCATCGATTTCGAGCGCATCGCCAAGGTTGCCAAGGACATCGGTGCCTATTTCATGGTGGACATGGCGCACTACGCCGGCCTGATCGCCGCGGGCGTGTATCCGAACCCGGTGCCGTTTGCCGACTTCGTCACCACCACTACGCACAAAAGCCTGCGCGGCCCGCGCGGCGGCGTGATCCTGATGAAGGCCGAACACGAGAAGGCCATCAATTCGGCCATCTTCCCGGGTCTGCAGGGCGGTCCGCTGATGCACGTCATCGCCGGCAAGGCCGTGGCCTTCAAGGAAGCGCTGTCGCCGGAGTTCAAGGCCTATCAGGAACAGGTCGTGAAGAACGCCAAGGTGCTGGCCGAAACGCTGATCGAGCGCGGTCTGCGCATCGTCTCGGGCCGGACGGAAAGCCACGTGATGCTGGTGGACCTGCGTCCCAAGTCGATCACGGGCAAGGAAGCCGAGCGCATCCTGGGCGAGGCCCATATCACGGTCAACAAGAACGCCATCCCGAACGATCCGGAAAAGCCGTTCGTGACCTCGGGCATCCGTGTGGGCTCGCCGGCCATGACGACCCGCGGCTTTACGGAAGTCGAAGCGAAGATCGTGGGCAACCTGATGGCCGACGTGCTGGACAACCCGCACGACGCCGCCAACATCGCCCGTGTACGCGAGCAGGTCAGCGCGCTGACCAAGCGCTTCCCGGTCTACGGCTGATGCGGCGCGAGCCGGTATGCTGCCGGCTCGTCCAGGAATGGCAGGCGTCCTCGCCTGCCATTTTTTTTGCCTTGCCTTGCCCTAGGCGGTCACCGACAATATATGCAGCGTTCGCCACCCACGAACACAACGACCACCCCAGGCGCCCAGCCTGCTGATTCCCGCGGCGACCCAGCATGAAATGTCCTTTTTGCGGCCATACCAGTACCCAGGTCCTCGACACGCGCGTGTCGGACGATGCTGACGTCGTGCGCCGCCGCCGCCGTTGTGAAGCCTGCGACAAGCGCTTCACTACCTACGAACGTACCGAACTGGCGTTTCCCGCCATCGTCAAGAAGAACGGCAGCCGCGTCGACTACACGCGCGACAAGCTGATGGATTCGATGCGGCTGGCGCTGCGCAAGCGGCCCGTGTCGGCGGAAGCCGTCGACGAAGCCATCCTGCGCATCGAAGAGAAACTACTGGCCAGCGGCGAAAAGGAAGTGGTCACGAGCTACTTGGGCGAGCTGGTCATGCGCGAGCTGAAAAAGCTCGACAAGATCGCGTATATCCGCTTTGCCTCGGTATACCGGAGTTTCGAAGACGTGTCGGAATTCCGCGACATGCTTGATGAGTTTCAAGGAAACACCCCACCAAAGGCGTAATTTTTTTGCGAATTCGCGAAATTCTGATACAACTACACGAATGTAACAAATTGTGTAGTTGAATTCAGATCACATTCGGGGAACCTCCCCGGCTGGTCCCAATAAGTCCCAGGCCAGTGCAAATGTGCGGATTGGTGGGGGGAGCAATGCACCGGTGTCGCGTGTCGCGTGCGCATGGCTTTGCCATGCTCGAGGCGCTGGTTTCCGTGCTGGTGCTGACTATTGGCGTACTCGGTATTGCCGGCCTGCTGCTGACTTCTTACCGCTTCTCGCAACAATCCTCCTACGATACCGTTGCCATGCATCTCGCCACCGAGCTGGCAGACAAGATGCGCGCCAACCTGCCGGCCAGCCAGACGCCCAACCCGGCTAACAATCCCTATCTGTTCGATACGGCGGCGATGGGTGCCAATCCGGTACCGGTGCAGAATTTCTACACGACACCCTGCAGCGATGTGACCACGGTCTGTGCCCCGCTGCTGGCGCGTTTCGATGTCGATGAATGGGTGCGCCGTGCACGGCTGTCGCTGCCGGGCGCTCGCGCCGTCGTCTGCCGCGACGATGTCAGCTGGCAGGCCACAGGTTACAGCCCCTGGGGATGCAACCCGGCCGCCGGGGCCGGCACGGCGCCGATCGTCATCAAACTGGGATGGGTGGAGCGTCCGCTGCTTGGCCAGACGCGCGCTGATGTCACCGACGTGGCCA
>DATLHT010000440.1:0-3182 GCA_035539795.1 Burkholderiaceae bacterium | reverse complement strand
CAGGTCAAGCTGCTCGCGGATGTGGGGGACGGCCTGCGCAGCCTCCGGGGTGTTGACGGTGATGCGCACCAACTCGGAACCGGCGACCGCCAGCTCCTTCACCTGGATCGCGGTCCCGATGACGTCGACCGTATCGGTATTGGTCATCGATTGCACCCGCACGGGCGCATCCCCGCCAATCGTCACCAGCCGCTCGCCCCAGCGCACTTCCGCCATACGCGAACGGCGGCGTGGCAGCGGACCCGGCAAGGTCGGCTGGCACGGGTTCGGGCGGAGGGTGTCCTGCTTCATCATCGACTCGATCGTTATGTGCGGTTACTGCGGCGCCATGTCTGCGACACGCTTATTGTGGCAACTTCATGCGCGCGACGTTGTTGCGGGCGAACTGGCCGATGTCGACCGACTGGCCAGCCACTTTCAGGGAGGCTACGCCTCGTGCGTTCCCAAAAACGAAGCTGTATGGTGCGGAGCCGGACACTACCTGTTCGTCGCCAGCACGTGCCGTACCGGAGGCAATGACCTTACCGCCCTGATCACGCACTTCGTACCACACAGGCTCGGAAAACTGCATGACGACGTCGCCGGCAGGCGTCACGGCTGTTGTCTGCGGCGCCGGGGCAACCGCCGTAGCGGCCGCATCCGGGGTCGACGCAGCGGCCGGCACGGATGCGCCCTGCTGCAGGGCATTCGCCGGCAGCAACGTCGCGACGGTACCTGCTTCATTTGCCGCAGCCGGCGCGATTTCAGTTGCCGGTGCCAGCGCGGCAGGGGCAGCCACGGTATCGAGTACGTCGCTCTGCCCTGCCAGCCAGCCGCGCACGCGATCAAGACTGAACAGCACCGCCGCGCATACCGCGATCACCGCCAGGGCAACCCACAACCAGCGCAGACGGAATGCCGGCGGGTCCATGGAGCTGCGGCCGCTGAATTTCTGGCCGAGCCCGGCTTCCGGGCGCAATCCCAGCGTGACCTGCGCGGTCGGGCTTTTCAGCCGCGCCGGCAAGTCGCCGAGATCCACATCGAGAACACGCCCGTAGGCACGCATCAGACCCTGCGCGAATGTCACGTCCAGCAGGCCGTCGAGATCGCCTTTTTCCACCAGCGCCAAGCGGGCGACGGGCACCTTGAGACGCACACTGATCTCGTCCAGCGGTAGCTGCTGCGCCAGACGCGCTTCCTGCAACATGACGCCGATGGTCTTGGCGATCTCCGCCGCAGATCCGGCCTGCGCAGACGTGGCGGACGGTGTGCCGGCTGCTTCGCCGCCTGTCAGTCCCACCTTGTCCGGCCCGTGCTCACTCATCCCATGCCCCTCGCTCGAAAGCCGCCAGCTCCCGCGATTCCGGGAAGCTGCGGCGCAATTGTTCCGTCAAAGCATCCTGCAGGCGTCGATCGTCCAGGCGATGTGCAATGCGCGCGCCCAACCAGAGCGATTCGGCGTTGGCAAAGCGTGGATCCTGATTGACCCGCATGATGAAAGGGCGCGCCGTGCCGGCATCGCCTCGTTTGTAATACAGGGCCGCCAGATTGGTATTGGCGACCGGATTGCGTTCATCCAGATAGTGCGCGCGCAACAGGGCGCGCTCGGCATTGGCAACATCGCCATTGCGCAGATGGCACAGACCCAGATTGATCATCGGCTTGGTGACGCCACCGGCCGATGGCGAACCGATTGCCTTGTCCAGCATCGCCACCGCTTCCTGGTAGCGGTTGATGCCGCACAGGAACCACCCGTAGTTGCTCAGCAGATCGCCATCGGCGGGCTTGACCGCCAGCGCACGACGGAAATTTTCCTCGGCCAGCTGGGGCTCGCGCAAATTCATGTAGGCCAGTGCACGGATGTGGTATGCATCGGGCAATGACGAATCGAGGGCCAATGCTTTGTTGACCTCATCGAGCGCCACCGAGAACTGGCCAGCTTCGAGATACGTCGCTGCCAGTTGCAGGCGGATGGCAGCACGACGTGCGACATCGGTTTGCGGAGACAGGGTTTCAGGACCATGTGCCGCGCTCTGCGGCCCTGTGGCGCCACACGCGGACAGCAGCAATGCTGCCAGATAAGCCATTACCCCTGCACGATTCATGCGGGCCGCACCTCGTGTGATGGTTGTCCAGCCGCTTCGTCCACAGTTGCGGCCACGGGCACGATCGGCGTGATCGGACCGAACTTGCCGCGCTCCGCGAGGCGTGTACGGTCCTTGACGTCGCCTGCCAGCTGGCCGCAGGCGGCATCGATATCGTCCCCGCGCGTCTTGCGGATGGTCGTCACGATGCCGGCATCGATCAGCACCTGCCCAAAGCGGCGGATCTGTTCGTTGTTCGAGCGCTTCAGTCCGGACTCAGGGAACGGATTGAACGGAATCAGGTTGAACTTGCATGGCACATCGGCCACCAGCGCCACCAGTTCTCGCGCATGTTCGATGGAATCGTTCACACCATCGAGCATGCAGTATTCGAACGTAATGAAATCGCGCGGCGCAAAAGCCAGATAGCGCCTGCACGCCGCCATCAGCTCAGCCAGCGGATATTTCTTGTTCAGCGGCACCAGCACATCGCGCAGTGCATCGTTCGAGGCATGCAGCGAGACTGCCAGTGCAACCGGCAAGTCATGCGCGAGGCGGTCGATCATGGGCACGACGCCAGAAGTCGACAGCGTCACGCGACGCCGCGACAGCCCATAGGCATTGTCGTCAAGCATCAACCGCATGGCCGTGACCACCGGCTCGTAGTTGAGCAACGGCTCGCCCATGCCCATCATGACCACATTGGTGATCACGCGCGGATCCTTCGGACCGCGCCCGAGCCGGGCGCGCATGGCAAACTCCGCCATCCACAGCTGGCCGATGATCTCGCCAGCCGTCAGGTTACGGCTGAAGCCCTGCTTGCCCGTCGAGCAGAAGCGGCAATTCACCGCACAGCCGGCTTGTGAGGAGACGCACAGCGTGCCGCGCGTCTCCTCGGGAATATAGACCGTCTCGACCGCATTGCCACCGCCGACATCGATCAGCCATTTGCGTGTGCCATCGGTTGAGATGTGATCGGTGATCGCCTGCGGCGTCCGGATTTCGGCACGCGTTGCCAGCTTCTCGCGCAGCGAGCGGGCCAGGTCGGTCATGCCATCGAAGTTGTCAGCGCCGGACTGGTGAATCCAGCGCTGCAGCTGACGCGCCCGGAACGGCTTC
>DATLHT010000439.1:0-26140 GCA_035539795.1 Burkholderiaceae bacterium | reverse complement strand
TTGGTGCCGACGCCGTCGGTGCCGGATACCAGCACCGGTTCCTTGTACTTCTTGGAAATCTCGAACAGGGCGCCGAATCCGCCGATGCCGCCGAGCACGCCTTCGCGCATGGTGCGTTTGGCAAAGGGCTTGATCGCATCGACCAGCGCGTCGCCGGCTTCGATGTCGACGCCGGCATCACGGTAAGACAGGCCGGTCGTGCCTTGCGGGGTATGGGAAGCGCTCATGAAAACCTACGGATTGGTGAGTGAATGCGAGGAACCGCCCGCTGGGCGCGGCTCCCGCCGCCAATGTGCAGTTGGCGAGGAGAAATGCGGCCAGACCCGGCATGTCCAGTAGAATCGGGATTTTAACGGATTTGGGACCATCGTTCCCCAATTTGGTCGCCACGATGCCGGATCCTGGTAAGCCGGGATCTGTGTTCCTATGCGGTACATGGGAATCACCCGAACGCTGAACTGCTTCTAAACCTGACTCAACCATTCCATGAATGCTCCTGTCCTGACGCCGGAAGTCAAGCGCATCGCCCTGTGGCTGGTGCTGACGGTCGGCCTGCTCTGGCTGTTCAGTGCGCTGTCGTCGATCCTGACGCCGTTCCTGCTGGCGTTCATCCTCGCCTATATCCTTAATCCCGGTGTGGAGTGGCTACAGCGCAAGCGTGTGCCGCGCGCGCTGGGTGTATCGCTGATGCTCCTGCTGTTAGTGCTGGTCATGGTATTGATGGTGCTGCTGCTGGTCATCGTGGTGCAGCGGGAGGTACCGTTGCTGCGCGAGCAATTGCCGGGGCTTGTCGACAAGCTCAATGCTGTGGTTGCGCCGCTGCTAAATGAGCTGGGCATCCGCATGACGTTCGATTTTGCGGGGCTGCGTAGTTTTCTGACCGAGCATCTGGCATCCAGCCCGGACGAAATCCTGGGCACCTTCTTCGGCTACCTGAAAACCTCCGGCTCGGCGGCGCTCAGTGCCATCGGCATCGTGTTTATCGTGCCGATCCTCATGTTCTACCTGTTGATGGACTGGAACATGCTGATGCGCAGGCTCGAAGGCATCGTGCCACGGCGCTGGGTGGAGACCACGCAATCGCTGACGCGCGAGACTGATGAGCTGCTGTCGCAATACCTGCGCGGACAATTGCTGGTGATGATCATCCTGGCGGTGTTCTATTCCGCCGGGCTGGCGATTGCGGGCTTCGATATTGCCATTCCGGTGGGCGTGTTCACCGGTCTGGCGGTCTTCATTCCTTATATCGGTTTCGCGCTGGGCCTGATCATGGCCCTGCTGGCAGCCATCCTGCAGTTCGGCGACTGGTATGGGCTGGCCGCTGTGGCGGTCGTCTACGGCCTGGGCCAGTTCGTCGAGAGCTTCTACCTTACGCCGCGCCTGGTGGGCGAACGCATCGGCCTGCACCCGTTGGTGGTGATCTTTGCCTTGCTGGCCTTCGGGCAGTTCTTCGGCTTTTTCGGTATCCTGCTGGCCCTGCCCACCTGTGCCATCCTGCTGGTGGCGGCGCGCCGGGTGAAACAGGCTTATCTGGCGAGCGATCTCTACCGGAAATGACCAAGGCCCCCGCTGTGCGCGCAAAGCAACTTCCCTTGGACCTGGGCGGCCCGCCGCCGCCCACCTTCGACAATTTCTTCGCCGACGCCAACCGCGAGGCGGTGATCCGGCTGCGCGGCCTGCCGGAAGCGGTGCGCGACGAGCAGGCGGGCGACCGGCTGATCTACCTGTGGGGCGAACCGGGTAGCGGCCGCTCGCACCTGTTGCATGCAGTCTGCGAGGCAGCGGCACGCCATGGCCTGGGCTGCCTGGCGCTGACGCCGCACCATGCCTTGCAGGCGTTTGCCTTCGATCCCGCTATCGTCCTCTACACGGTGGACGATGTGGACAGCATGAACCCAGCCCAGCAGATCGCCGTCTTCAACCTAATCAATGAGGTTCGCGCCCATACGCGCAGCGCCATCGTCAGCGCGGGTGCCGCCGCGCCGCTGGCCACGGCGGTACGCGAGGACCTGCGCACGCGGCTGGGCTGGGGGCTGGTGTACCAGCTGCATCCGCTGTCCGACACCGACAAGATGGCCGCGCTGATGCAGGCGGCACGCGAGCGCGGGCTGCAGCTGTCGGCAGACGTGCCGAACTGGCTGGTGACCCACTATTACCGCGACATGCCGAGCCTCATGGCCCTGCTCGATGCGCTCGATACCTATTCGCTGGAGCGCAAGCGTGCCGTCACGCTACCGCTGGTGCGCGAGATGCTGGCGGAGCTACAGCGTGAAGACAGGGACTAGAGGTAGAAGGCGGCCCCAGCATGTATCAGGTAGAATCGCGCTCCATGAATCTGGCTTTATTTGATCTTGACCACACCCTGATCCCGACCGACAGCGACCACGAATGGGGGCGCTTCCTGGTCGGCCTCGGCATTGTCGACGCCGAGGAGTATCAGCGCGAGAACGACCGTTTCTATGCTGACTACAAAGCCGGCACGCTCGACAACGACAAGTTCCTCCGGTTTGCCCTGGCGCCGCTGGCGCAGCGGCCGCGCGAGGAACTGGCACGCTGGCATGCGGAGTTCATGCGCACGGTGATCGTGCCAGTGATCACGCCGCAGGCGCGGACGCTGGTGCAGTCGCACCTCGATGCAGGTGATCTGTGCGGCGTGGTCACTGCCACCAATAGCTTCGTGACCCGCCCCATCGTGCAGGCTTTCGGCATTCCGCACCTGATTGCCACCGAGCCGGCGACCGTCGACGGTCATCCCGACAGCATGTTCAATGGCGCGGTGTCGGGCATTCCCAGCTTCCGCGAAGGCAAGATCGCGCGGACCGAGGCGTGGCTGGCCTCGCTGGGCCGTGACTGGTCGTCGTTCGGCAGTACGACCTTTTATAGCGATTCTTTCAACGACATTCCGCTGCTCGAAAAAGTCAGCGTGCCGGTTGCCACCAATCCGGATGAACGTCTGCGGTACCACGCCGAAGAGCGCGGGTGGCGCATCATGGATCTGTTCTGAAACCGTGATCAAGAAACTCATCAACCGTTTGCTGGGTAAGCCAGCGGCCCGCGCGGGCGCGCCCCGCAAGCGCAAGGTCAATATCGTGCCGGTATCCGAGCATGGTATCGATCCCGCGCTCCTGTCGAAGAACGCCGTCAAAGTGACGTCGACGTTGCAGGAGGCCGGCTACGAGGCCTTCATCGTCGGCGGTGCGGTGCGTGATCTGCTGCTCGGCATCAAGCCCAAGGATTTCGATGTGGCGACCAATGCCACGCCGGATCAGGTGCAGGCGCTATTCCGCCGCTCGCGCATCATCGGCCGGCGCTTCCAGATCGTGCATGTCACCTTCTACGGTGGACGCGAACAGGAGATCATCGAAGTCTCCACCTTCCGCGCCATGGTCGATGCCGCGGACAGCGAGCAAGTGTCAGGGGAGCGACGCTTCAAGCGCAACGAACTCGACACCCGCACGCACGCCACCGACGCGAGCGGCCGTGTGTTGCGCGACAACGTCTGGGGGTCGCAGGCGGAAGATGCAGCGCGGCGCGATTTCACCATCAATGCGATGTACTACGACCCGGCCGCGCAGACCGTGCACGACTACCACGGGGGCATGAAGGATATCCGCGCTGGCGTGCTGCGCATGATCGGCGATCCGGCGCTGCGTTACCGTGAGGATCCGGTGCGGATGCTGCGCGTGGTGCGTTTTGCCGCCAAGACCGGTTTTGCTATCGACGAGGCCACACGGGCCCCGATCAATGAGCTGGCAACGTTGATTCACAACGTGCCGACCGCGCGCGTATTCGACGAAATGCTCAAGCTGCTGTTGTCTGGCCATGCCTGGGCGTCGCTGCAAGAATTGCGCAAAGCCGGTTTGCACCGCGGCCTGTTGCCGCTGCTCGACGTGGCGCTGGAACAGCCAATGGGCCAGCGCTTCGTGCAGCTGGCGCTCGACAATACCGATGCGCGCGTGCGCGCTGGTAAGCCCGTGTCGCCGGGATTCCTGTTCGCCGCGCTGCTGTGGCATCACGTGCTGGAACGCTGGACGGCACTGCGCGCTGGCGGCGAATCGCCAGTGATGGCGCTCAACCTGGCCATGGATGATGTGCTGGATCGCCAGACCGGCCTGGCCATCCAGCGCCGCTTTGTGGCCGACATGAAGGAAATTTGGGGCATGCAGCCGCGCTTCGAGCGCCGGATCGGGAAGATGCCGTTCCGCCTGCTGGAGTCGCCGCGTTTCCGCGCCGGCTACGACTTCCTCGTCCTGCGTTGCGCCTCGGGTGAACTGCCGGAAGAGTTGGCTAGTTGGTGGGAGACCTTCCAGCGCGCGGGCGAGGCAGAGCGCGATCAGTTGCTGGCCGATGCCCGCCAGAGCGCGCCGGCTGCCGGCAGCACGCCAGCGCCCAAGCGGCGGCGGCGCCGACGCAGCGGCGCGAAATCGGATACAGTATCTTCCCGGAGCGATGCACCGGAGGAGAAGGAATGACGTTGGCGTATATCGGCCTGGGCGCCAACCTGGGCGACGCGCGGCAGACGCTGAAGGATGCGGTGGTCTGCCTGGCGCAGCATGCGGGTGTCATGATCGTGGCGCGCTCGTCGCTGTATCGCACGGCGCCTGTCGATGCGCAGGGCGATGACTATCTCAATGCCGTGGTGGCGGTCGAGACGAGTTTCTCGGCGCAGCAGCTGCTGCATGTGTGCCAGCACATCGAGCAGCAGTTTGGCCGGGAGCGGCCGTTCCGCAATGCACCGCGCACGCTCGATCTCGATCTGCTGCTGTATGGTGATCTCCAGCACAACGATGAGACACTGACCGTGCCACATCCGCGCCTGACCCAGCGGGCCTTTGTACTCGTGCCGCTGGCTGAACTGTGCGCCGATCTCGAGATTCCCGGGCAGGGACACGTGTCCGACCACCTGCCGGCCGTTGCCGAACAGCGCATCGAGAAGGTATCCACCTGCAAGTGCCCGCCATGTCCTTCGCAATCCCGACCTACGCCCTGACCGGAGGTCTGCTGGTCCTGTCGAATATTTTCATGACAGTGGCCTGGTACGGACATCTCAAGAATCTCTCCAGCAAGCCTTGGTATATCGCGGCGCTTATCAGCTGGGGCATCGCGTTGCTCGAATACCTCTTCCAGGTGCCCGCCAACCGCATTGGCTATGCGGGGGGCATGTCTCTGGCGCAGTTGAAGATCATGCAGGAAGTGATCACACTCAGCGTGTTCGTGCCGTTTGCCGTGCTATACATGCACGAACCGCTCAAGCTCGATTACCTGTGGGCCGGCCTCTGCCTGGTCGGCGCGGTCTACTTTATTTTCAGAAGCTGAACCGATGGCACTCGATCACCTGCGCCGTATCGTTGTCGAAGGCCCCATTGCCGTGGGCAAGACCTCGCTGGCGCAGCGCCTGGCGCCGCACCTGCACGCCCGGCTGATGCTCGAGCAGCCCGAGGCCAATCCCTTCCTCGAACGGTTTTACCGCGAGCCGGGGCGCTATGCCCTGCCGGTGCAACTGGCGTTCCTGGCTCAGCGTCGCAGCCAGATGCAGCAATGGCAGGCGGCCGTGCAGAACGGTGACCGTCTGGTTGGCGATTTCCTGTTTCAGAAGGACCAACTGTTCGCCAACCTGACGCTCCCTGACGACGAGGCAGCGCTGTACCATGCCATGGCGGACGCCGCACCGGCGGCGCCGCAGCGTGTCGATCTGGTGATTGGCCTGCAGGCGAAGCCAGCCGATCTGTTGGCACGGCTCTCCAGGCGCGGCCATGCGTATGAGGCGAGTGTCGACATCGCGTATCTCGAGCGCGTGTGCGATGCCTACGGCGAACTCTTCCACCGTTACGACGAGGCGCCGCTGCTGCTGGTCGAATCGACCCATTTCAATCCCGTCGAGCGCGATGCCGATTTCCAGCTCCTGCTGGCGCGCATCGAAGCCATGCGCGGCCGCCGGGAATTTCTCAATCTCGCGGCGTCGTAAGTCCGTTTGTCCGCCACCTACCTGCCGGTTGTTCCGGCGCATGAGCCCTGACCATGAGTTACCTGCAAGAACCCACCCGCAAAGCCGTGACCGTTCCCGCCCTGCAGGCGATGCGCGATGCAGGCGAGAAGATCGCCATGCTGACATGCTATGACGCCAGCTTTGCTGCGCTGCTTGACCGCTGTGGCGTCGACGTACTGCTGATCGGTGATTCGCTCGGCAATGTGCTGCAGGGCCAGGCCACCACGCTGCCGGTGACGCTTGAGCATATGGTCTACCATACCGAGTGCGTGGCGCGCGGCAACCGCAGTGCCATGGTCATGACCGACATGTCGTTCGGCACCCTGGCCTCGCCGGAGCATGCCTTCAACTGCGCGGTGCGGCTGATGCAGGCGGGAGCGCAGATGGTCAAGGTGGAAGGCGGCGCATGGGTGGCTGACACCGTGCGCTACCTCGTCGAACGCTCCGTGCCGGTGTGCGCCCACGTCGGCCTGACGCCACAGTCGGTGCACGCCTTTGGCGGCTTCAAGGTGCAGGGCAAGTCGGATGCTGCGGCCGAGCAGCTCAAGGCCGATGCCCTGGCCCTGCAGGCGGCCGGCGCCCAGATGCTGCTGATGGAAGCCGTGCCGGCTGCGCTGGCGACCGAGATCACCAACATGCTCCAGGTTCCCACGATCGGTATCGGCGCGAGCGCCGTATGCACGGGACAGGTGCTGGTGCTGCACGACATGCTCGGCATCTTCCCTGGTCGCAAGGCCAAGTTCGTGAAGGATTTCATGGACGGCCAGAGCTCCATCGAAGGCGCGGTCCGCGCGTATGTGCAGGCTGTCAAGGACGGCAGCTTCCCGGCCGCGGAACATACCTTTTCCGCCTGATGTGTCATGGACATCTCCAGCGCCATCGCTGAAGCGTTCCGCCTGCTGCTGGCCGGAGATGCCGATCTCTGGCTCATCGTGTGGGTGTCACTCAAGGTCGGCGTGTTGGGCTTGCTGCTGGCCACGCTGCCGGCAGTACCGCTGGCCTACCTGATTGCCACGCACGATTTTCCCGGCCGCCGTGTGGTAGTGGTGATCGCGCAAGCCTTCCTGTCGTTTCCTACCGTTCTGGTCGGTCTGATCCTCTACCTGCTACTGTCGCGCCAGGGCCCGCTCGGGCCGCTCGGCCTGCTGTTCACGCAGGGCGGCATGATTCTTGGTCAAGCGGCCATCGGTTTTCCCGTGGTCCTGGCATTTTCGCTGGCCGCACTGCAGGCTGCCGATGTGCGGCTGCGCGAAACTGCGCTGGTGCTT
This sequence comes from Burkholderiaceae bacterium, assembly GCA_035539795.1. GTDB lineage: Bacteria > Pseudomonadota > Gammaproteobacteria > Burkholderiales > Burkholderiaceae > Imbroritus. Next base: position 18,886 of record DATLHT010000439.1, on the reverse strand, counting down.
GGTGCGAGCCGCCTGGGCGCGATGTGGACCGTGCTGCGCGAACTGCGCTTCGGCCTGTTCGCTGCCGTGGTCGCGGGCTTCGGTCGCGTGATCGCCGAAGTCGGCTCAGCCCTGATGATCGGCGGCAATATCGAAGGCACCACACGCACCATCACCACCGCCATCGCGCTCGAAACCAGCAAGGGCGAGTTCGCGCAGGGCATTGCGCTCGGCATCGTGCTGGTGGCGCTGGCGCTGATCATCAACGTGCTGCTGGCATGGCTGCAGGGCGCGGGAGGATTCAGGCGATGAGTGGCGGAACGCAGCAGTCCTTCTCGTCGCTGGTGCATCTGCACGCCGTCATGCTGGCTGTGCATGGCCTGCGCAAGTCATTCGGCGAGCGTGTGCTGTTCGACGTGCCGGAACTGCACATCGGCCGCGGCCAGGCCGTGGTGCTGACGGGTGTCAACGGTGCTGGCAAGAGCACACTGATGCGCATGCTCGCGGGACTTGAGCCGGCTCTTGGCGCACAAGTCACCCTCGACGGCGCGGCCATGCCACTGACGCCGTATCCAGCGGCGCTGCGCACCCGTATCGCCTATGTGCATCAGCATCCGTATCTGTTCCGCACTTCGGTGCGCGCCAACATTGCTTATGGCTTGAAAGCAGCCGGCATGCAGGCGCACGACGTGGCCGCCCGCGTCGATGCGGCGCTGGCCTGGGCTGGCATCGAAGGCATCTGTGAGACGCCGCCGCACCGCCTGTCTGGCGGTGAAATCCAGCGCGTGGCGCTGGCGCGTGCATGGGCCCTGGATCCCGACCTGCTGCTGCTCGACGAACCGACCTCGAACCTCGATGGCGCTGCGCGCGAACAGGTGATTGCACTGGTCGGCGATCTCGTCGCCAAGGGCAAGTCGCTGCTGATGATCTGCCACGACCGCGATCTGATCGCCCTGCCGGGGATTACGCGCTGGAAGCTGTCGGAGGGGCGGCTGACGGTGCGCGGTCCCCAGGCGAAGGCTGCGGCAGGGGCGGAACCAGCCGGGCGGGCATGACGCCCCGCAACGCGTTGCACAGCACGATGGCGTCGGCCGCTAGCAGGTCTTCCATCGACAGTACCCGTTCCGCAGCCGGCGCATCGAGATAGCGCGCGGCATTGTCCAGGATCGCCGCGCGCATCACGCCGGGCAGCAGGCCGCAGGCCAGCGGTGGGGTCCACCAGCGGCCCTCGCGTTTCACAAAGACGCTCGTCCGTCCGCCCTCGGTCAGTTCGCCGCGCTCGTTGAAACACAGCGCATCGAAGGCGCCGTGTGCCTCGGCATCGTGCCAGACGGCGTCGTAGGCCTGGCGGTGGCTGGTCTTGTGCCGCAGGAAGAGATCGGCCGCCGTGGTACGCAATCCAGCGACGCGGACATTGACCGGCGTGGCGACTGGCTGCAGCGGGGCGTGCGTCAGCGTGAATGTGCCATCGCCCTGCAGCGCCATGCGCATGCGATGCGGGCCCTCGGGCAGCGCCGCGCAGGCGCGCATGACAGAGGCCTGCGCAGCATCGCGGTCGAACGGAATGCCGAAGGCGGCCGCCGACGCACCGAGCCGGGCCAGATGGCGCGGCAGCAGGGCGCAGCCGGCCGATGTGACATGCATGGTTTCGAACAGTTCGAATGGCGCTTCGAGATCGGTCAGGAAGCGCGCCTTGAGCAGACATTCCGCATACTCGTCGGCCGGCACGCTGTCGATCACGATGCCGGCACCGACGCCCATCTCGCCACGTCGCGTACCGTCCGCCTGCGGTGCGTCGAGCACCAGCGTGCGGATCGCCACCGACAGGCAGCAGCCATCTTCTGCCAGCCAGCCGATCGCCCCCGTGTACAGGCCGCGCCGCGTGTCTTCGGTCTCGCGGATGATTTCCATGGTGCGCCGCTTGGGTGCACCGGTGATCGAACCACACGGAAACAGCGCGCGCAGCGTGTCGGCCAGCGTCGTGCCGGGGCGCACACGGGCCTGGATAGTCGAAGTCATCTGCAGCACGCGGCCGAACGGTGTGACCTCGAACAGTGCCGGCACCGTCACGCTACCCGGTACGGCGACGCGGCCCAGGTCGTTGCGTAGCAGATCGACGATCATCACATTCTCGGCGCGGTTCTTGGCGTCCGCCGCGAGCCGGAGGCTGGCCTCGCGGTCGGCCTGTGCGTCCGCGCCGCGTGGCGCGGTCCCCTTCATCGGTTGCGCTTCGAGCCGGCCATCGGCGTGTTGCCGGAAGAACAGTTCCGGCGAACATGACAGCACGGCCGTACCATCCGCGCTTACGATGCACGCGCCATACGGCACCGGCTGGCGCGCCCGCAGACGCCGATAGAGCGCGATGGGCGACCCATAGCTTTCGAAAGTCAGCCGGAAGGTAGCGTTCACCTGGTAGTTGTCGCCCGCCCGCAGATACTCCTGGATGCGCGCGAGCCGCGCGATGTAGGTATCGGCGTCGACCATGGCATGCACGTTGCGGATACCGGCCGGCGTGCGGTCATGTTCGGCGTGTTCCAGCCACCCATCCACCCCGGTCGCTGGCAACAAGGCAAGTGTGCGGTACAGCACCACACGCAGCACGCCATCGCCGAAAGGCTGGCCGGGGATGGCAGCCGCCATGGGTACGCCGACGATCTCCGCGCCGAATTCGTAGGGTGCCAGCAGCACGGCGTGGAGGCCGTCCTGCCACGCGGCATGCAATTCCGTTTCCAGCTGGTCGAGTTCCGTCGCGCTGGCACAAGTCAGGTCACGAACCCAGTCGGTGTACAGGCGGGCACCGGCGTGGGCGTCGTCGAGCAGGGCAAAAGGGGCAATCGCGGACATGGTGAGATGGTAGCCGAGAGCGCTGCGGAATGGCAGGTACGTCGGGATGCTGAATGGAAATCGTTCGGGCTTGCCGGTCAGCGGTGCTGTTGACCAGACACACGCAACAGAGCATTGAAATCGATCGGCGGTACCGCGGACGTCAACCGCAGGCGCGCGCAACCAGCGCGGCGATCTGCGCGACGTAGTCGGGCGCAAGGCAGTCGATGGTCTGCCGTTCGGGCGTGCTGCGCAGCCAGGTGAGCTGGCGCTTGCACAGCTGGCGCGTGGCGGCGATGCCGCGCTCGCGCATGGTCGCAGCGTCGCAGGCGCCATCGAGGAATTCCCATGCCTGCCGGTAGCCGACGCAGCGCATCGATGGCAGGCCGAGATGCAGGTCGCCACGCCCACGCAGGGCCAGTACCTCGTCGAGCAGGCCGGCGGCCAGCATGGCATCGAAGCGCGTGGCGATCCGCGTGTGCAGCACGCTGCGGTCTGACGGTTCGAGCGCGATGACGAGCATGTCGGCTGGCGCCTGGCCCGGAAACGTATTGCTGCCGGCCGCTGCCGGGCGGCTCAGCAGCGTGGACATGGGCACACCGGTCAGCCGGAAGACTTCGAGCGCGCGCTGGATACGCTGCGCGTCGTTGGGTGGCAGGCGGGCTGCCGTTACCGGATCGACCGCGGAGAGTTCCGCATGCAGCGCGGGCCAGCCATGTGCCGCCGCTTCGGCATCGAGTTGTGCGCGCACCGCTGCGTCGGCCTGTGGCAGGTCGTTCAGGCCCTGTGTCAGGGCCTTGTAGTAGAGCATCGTGCCGCCGGCGATCAGCGGCATATGGCCGCGGGCGCGGATTGCCGCGATCAGGTCGTTGGCATCGCGCACGAACTGCGCGGCCGAGTAGCTGTCGGCCGGGTCGATGATATCGATCAGATGATGCGGCACGCGTGCCTGCTCTTCCGCACTGGGCTTGGCCGTGCCGATGTCCATGCCGCGATAGACCAGCGCCGAGTCGAGGCTGATGATTTCGAGTGGAAACCGGTCCGCCAGCGCCAGCGTGGCAGCGGTCTTGCCCGAGGCGGTGGGGCCGAGCAGGCAGACGACAGGCAGGCTGTGGGGCGTGTTGGCAGGCGTCATGCTCAGGCGTCCGCGATGTGTCCGTGACGGCGCACGAGGGTCCAGGCGACGATGCCCAGCATCACGGCCGCGCCAGCGATGGTGATGACCAGCGGATACACGGTGTTATTGAAGGTCAATCCCATGATGGTGCCGGTCACGACACCTGCGGCTGCTAGCATGAAGCCCATCAGTGCGGAGGCTGCACCTGCCATGGAGGGAAATGGCGAGATGGAGCCGGCCTGCGCGCAGGGCGTGAGCAGGCCATGGCCCATCACGTACAAGAACTGCGGCATGAGAATCGCCCAGGCGGAATGTGCTCCGCCAAGCGCCAGCACCAGCATCAGCAGTCCCGCGCTGACCGAGAGGCAGGAGGCAAACATCAGGGTGCGCCGCACGCCGAAGCGGTTGAGCATATGCTTGCAGGCCAGGCTGCCGATGACATAGCCGATCACCGTGATGGCGAAGCACAGGCCGAAACGCTGCGGTGTCATGCCCAGTACTTCGATGAAGACGAAGGGCGAGCCCGACAGAAAGGCAAAGACGCCGGCATAGGTCGTGGTTTGCGACAAGGCATAGGCCTGGAATGCCGGGTGGCGCAGGATCTGCCAGTAGTTGCGCAGCATCGGCGTCAAAGCGGTGGCGTGGCGGTTGGGCGCGCGGTTGGTCTCGGTGAGATGGCGCACCGTTAGCCACAGCAGCGCGGCGCTGATGAGGGTGACCACCGCGAAGATGCTGCGATGGCCGAACGAGGCTGCAAGCATGCCGCCGATGACCGGGCCGACGAGCGGCAGTACCGACATCATCGCGTTGGCGCTGGCGAGGATGCGTGCGCCATCGGCCGGCGGAAAACGGTCACGAATGATGGCACGCGCGCCGACGATACCGCTGCAGGCGCCCAGCGCCTGCCCCACGCGTGCGGCAATGAGCCATTCGACGGTCGGCGCCAGCACGGCACAGAAACTGGCGAAGGTGTACAGCGCGATGCCCCCGGCCAGCACCGGCAGGCGACCGACGCGGTCGGCCAGTGGTCCGACGAACAGTTGGGCGATGCCGAACACGGCGATGTAGAGCGTCAGCGTCAGTTGCACTATGGCGACCGAAGTGCCGAAGCTGGATGCCATGCCGGGCAGGGCGGGCAGGTAGAAGTCGGTCGACAGGGGCTGCAAGGCGATATAGCCCGTCAGCAGCCAGAGCAGCACCAGGCCGGAGGTCGCACGGCGCTCCAGCGCAGCGGGCGGGCATGACATGGTTACTGGCCCCGCAGGAAGAGGCGGTCGAGATCGGCGAGCGGCAATTGCACCCACGTGGGGCGGCCATGATTGCACTGGTCGGCGCGTTCGGTGGCTTCCATCTGGCGCAGCAGTGCGTTCATTTCCTCGAGGGTCAGCCTGCGGTTGGCGCGCACGGCGCTGTGGCAGGCCAGCGTTGCCAGCAGTTCGTTGCGGCGTTCGGCCAGTACGCGTGAACCGCCGTAGGCGTGCAGGTCGCGCAGCACGTCGCGCGCCAGCGCTTCCACGTCGGCATCTTGCAGCAGTGCCGGCACGGCACGCACGGCGAGCACGGTAGGCGAAACTGCGGCGATGTCGAAGCCGAGCAGTGTCAGCGTGTCGCGATGCTCTTCCGCGGTACCGGTTTCTACCGGGCTGGCCGGAAAGGTGAGGGGAATCAGCAGTGGCTGGACGGTGAGGTCACGCACGTCGAGCGCATGCTTGATCTGCTCGTAGAGAATGCGTTCGTGGGCGGCGTGCATGTCAACCAGCACCAAGCCGCGTGCATTCTGTGCGAGCACGTAGACGCCATGCAACTGCGCCAGGGCGAAGCCGAGCGGATGCTCTTCGTCGGTCGGGGCAGCGTTCTGCGGGAGGGTAGCCTCGAAGGTTGCCAGCGGCGTGTCTGCCATCGATGACATGGCCGGCTGCGTCGGCAGGGATGACGACGGCACGGCCACCGGCGTATCCAGCCACGCCGGCCGGCTCGTGGCCAGCAGCGGATCGCCGCGCATCATCGCCAGGTATTCCTGGCGCGGCTGGGCGATGCCGAGGCTGGTCTGGCGCGCGGCATCGCTGCGGATCCACGTCAGCGCATCCGCTGGCGGCACCACTGGTGCCGGCGTGGTGCGCAGGCTGTCGCCCTGTTCGCCGGCCTGCTTGGCCAGCACACGCTGCACGGCGTGATAGACCAGTTGATGGATGGCGCGCGATTCGCGGAAGCGCACTTCGATCTTGGACGGGTGGACGTTCACATCCACCGCTTCGGGCGGCAGGTCGAGGCACAGCACATAGGCCGGGAAACGGTCGCCGTGCAGCACGTCCTGGTAGGCGCTGCGCACCGCGTGCGTCAGCAGTTTGTCGCGCACGAAGCGGCCGTTGACGAAGAAGTACTGCTGGTCGGGCCGCCCGCGCGAGGCGGTGGGCAGACCGACGAAACCATAGAGGTGAATGGCGTCGGCGCTTTCGTCGAGCGGCAGGCGGGCCTGCGCGAAGTCGCTGCCGAGGACCTGGCTCGTGCGCACGGCGGCATCGCTGGCATTCCAGTGCTCGAGTGGCTTGCCGTTGTGATGGACCGAGATGGCGATGTCCGGCCGCGCCAGTGCGACGCGCCGAATCATGTCGAGGCAGTGGCCGAGCTCGGTCTGTTCGGTCTTGAGGAATTTGCGGCGTGCCGGCGTGTTGAAGTACAGGTGCTGTACGTCCACGGTCGTACCTGTGCCACCGGCAGCGGGCTGCATCGCGCCGTTGTCGGCGTCGATCTGCGTCGCATGCGCGGCGTCCGCGGTGCGGCTGGTGAGCGTCAGGCGCGAGACCGAGGCAATCGAGGCCAGTGCCTCGCCGCGGAAGCCGAGCGTCAGTACCGACTCCAGTTCGCCGAGCGTGGCGATCTTGCTGGTGGCATGGCGCATCAGCGCGAACGGCAGTTCATCGGCCGGGATGCCGCCGCCATTGTCGGCGATCAGGATACGCCGTACGCCGCCTTCTTCGAGGCGCACCTGCAACTGCGTCGCGCCGGAGTCGACGGCGTTTTCCAGGAGCTCCTTGACTACCGAGGCGGGGCGTTCCACCACCTCGCCGGCGGCAATCTGGCTGACGAGCTGGTCCGGCAAGGGCCGGATGGCACGGCGGGATGAGGAGGTGGAAAGGGTTTCGGCAGGCATCGCGGAATTATACGGCGGTTGGAGAGGGGGCGACGCGGCCGCCAGTGGCCGCGGAGAGATGGCTGCACGCAGGGCGGATGGCGACCCGGCGAAGGGCCGGGCCCATCGGTCGCGGTATCATGCCTGCCTTTGGGACACGGCGAGCGCGCCGGCCAGGACGGGAACATATGGAACACCTAACTGATCTGCTGGGCATGCTGCTGCACCTTGATAAATCGCTGGGGACCGTGATCGCCCAGTATGGCAACTGGGTATATGTGATCCTTACTGCCATTGTCTTTTGCGAAACGGGTCTGGTGGTGCTGCCCTTCCTGCCGGGTGATTCCCTGCTGTTCATCGCTGGCGCCTTTTCGGCAGGCGGCGCGATCCATCCCCTTCTGCTGGTGCTACTGCTGGTCGCCGCGGCGGTGATCGGCAACACGGTGAACTACACGATCGGCCGTTGGGCCGGCTTCAAGATCTATGAGCATCCGTCGCGCTGGATTGACCGGCAGGCGCTGCGTCGCACGCATGATTTCTACGAACGCCATGGCGGCAAGATGCTGGTGGCGGCGCGCTTCATCCCGGTGGTGCGGACGTTTGCCCCCTTTGTGGCGGGGGTATCACAGATGGACATGCGACGTTTTCAGCTTTTCAATATCGCCGGTGCGTTGCTGTGGGTCGCCGGACTGGTGAGCCTGGGGTACTTCTTCGGCAATCTGCCGTTCGTGCGCGAGCATTTGAGCACGATCGCACTGGTCGGTGTCTGTGCTGCCGTGGGTCCGCTGCTACTCGCGGGCGCATGGAAGCTCGTGCGGCGCGCGTAAGCGCGTCGGGCCATGCTTACTTGACCGCGAGTCGGCGGCACGCCGGCTTCAGTTGGTGTTGCGACTCATCATGCGTAGCGTTGGCAAGCGCTCGCGCAGTTGTTCGGCATCGCCAGCATCCGGGCGCGCTTCGAGATAGGCTTCCAGGTCTTCGACCGCGGGCCGGAAACATTCCAGGTTGGCATATGCCAGGCCCCGGTCGCGGATCTCCTCGATGGAGTTCGGCAGCAGGATGACCAGCCGCTCCTGCACACCAAGCATGCGCTGCCAGCGCGCCTCCTGCAGGTAGATGGCCTTCAGGTTGCGCAGCATGCGCGCAATGATGTCGCGATGCGAAGCCACTTGCAGGAACAGGCCCAACGGAATGCCATCACCGTTTTCCTCGAGGCTGCTGCGTCCCTCGTTCTCCAGGAAGGGTTCGAGCATCTCCTGCAGTTCTTCTTTGGACAGTGTGTGGCCGCTGAGCGGATCAATGATGACCTCGCCCGCCGGGATCGACATGCGCAGCAGGAAGTGATTGGGAAACGCCACGCCCTTGAGCGGCAAGCCAACCTGCTGGCCAATCTCCATGTACAGCACGGCCAGCGAGATGGGAATGCCGCGGCGCGAGCGCAGCACGGCGTTCAGATAGGAGTTGTCCGGATCGTAGTAATCGTTCGGATTCGGGCCGAAACCCAGATCACGGTAGAAGAACTGATTGAGCAGGCGCAGCCGGTCGATGGCCGGCGTACCGCCGGGAATCTGCTTGCGCAACCGCTCGGCGAGCATGTCGATGCTGGCGAGTTCCGCCTGCAGATCGAGGTCGGGGTACGCATCCAGCGCGATCGCGAGCGCGGTTTCCGTGAGCGGAATGCTGTCGTCGTCCGCGACGAGACTGGTGAAGTAATCGAGAACCTTGGTACTGGGCATGCGAAAGGCGGCGTCCAAATGATTCTGGCATCGTTGAGCGGGCGTGCCGTACGCCTTGTACTGCCTGCGACGCTTGCCGGGCCTGACCCGCTGCGCTTCATGCTGCAGCGCGCGGCCGTCAATCAGGTGACTTTGCGCCGGAACATGGAGAACGGGAATTTCATTACCCACAGTGTACCGAAGTACACGACGGCTGACAGGCCCAGGCAGCCGCCCAGCAGGGCGATGCGTAGCAGCGGCTGGTCGCGCAGCGCCAGCCAGTTGACATGTTCGGCCAGCCACAGGAGGGTCGCAGCCAAGAGCAGGATCGCGCCCAGCACTTGCATGGTGAACAGGCCCCAGCCGGGGGCCGGGCGGTAGAAGCCTTTCAAGCGCAGGCCAATGAACAGCAGCAGGGCGTTGACGCACGCCCCGAAACTGACCGACAGCGCCAGTCCGGCATGCTGGAACTGCGGCACGAACAGCAGGTTCGACAACTGTGTCACGACCAGCACTACCAGCGCGATCTTGACTGGCGTGCGGATGTCCTGGCGCGCGTAGAAGCCGGGCGCGAGAATCTTGATCAGGATCAGACCAAGCAACCCGACGCCGTAGAACACAAGTGCCTGGCGCGTCATCTCCACATCCAGCGCGCTGAACTTCCCATAGTGGAACAGTGTGGCAGTCAGTGGCATGCCGAACACGAACAGTCCGACGGCTGCGGGCGCAGCAAGCAGGCAGGTCAGGCGCAGTCCCCAGTCGAGGAGGCCGGAGTATTCGGCCACGTTGTTCTCCGCATTGGCCTTGGAGAGGCTGGGCAGCAGGACCGTGCCCAGCGCCACGCCAAGCAGCGCGGTAGGAAATTCCATCAGGCGGTCTGCGTACGTCAGCCATGAGACGCTGCCGGCCTCGAGTCGGGAAGCGATATTCGTGTTGATGATCAGGCTGATTTGCGCCACCGAGACAGCCAGCGTGGCCGGCAGCATCTGCCGCAAGATGCGGCGCACGCCCGGATTGCGCCAAGCCGCCAGGAAATGGAACGACAGGCGCGGGAGCATGCCGATTCTGAGCAGCGCCGGCACCTGCAGGGCCAGTTGCAGGACGCCGCCGACCAGCACGGCAAAGGCCTGCGCATAGATCGGCGTATCGAGATGGGGGGCTACGAACAGCGTGGCGACGATGAAGCTGAGGTTCAGCAGTACCGGTGTGAAGGCTGGTACGGCGAACTTGCGCCAAGTGTTAAGAATGCCGGAGGCCAACGCCACCAGCGAGATGAGGCCGATGTACGGGAACATGACGCGTGTCATGAACACGGCTGACAGATAGGCATCGTTTTCCTGTCCACGGAAGCCGGTTGCCACCAGCGTCACGATGAGCGGCGCGGCAATGACGCCGAGCAGCGACACGGCGACCAGGATCCAGGCCATGACCACCGTCACGGAGTCGATCAACTCGCGCGCCGCAGTTTCGCCATGCCGATTGCGGTACTCGCCGAGAATCGGGACGAAGGCCTGGGAGAAGGCGCCTTCGGCGAACAGTCGTCGCAGCAGGTTGGGAATACGGAAGGCGACATTGAAGGCGTCGGTGAATTCCGAGGCGCCGAATGCCCGGGCGATCAGCGTTTCGCGGATCAGGCCGGTGATGCGCGAGAGCATCGTCAGGCTGCTGATCGTGGCGACGGCTTTGAGTAGGTTCACAGTAGCGGATGGCCTGTCGGCGGATGGGCGAGGCCAACATGCGGCGTGGATGCCACAGGGTTGGGCAGGTCAGTGTTGGGCGTATTATACGGATTCTGCTCGCCCTGCCGCCGAGCCTGACAATGGGTTTGCGTTCGGTGCGAAAAACGTCGTATAATTGCCGATTCTAGGAATTCTTGCGCTCCGGCTTTGTTGATCAGGCGGTGAGCGACATTCACCGAATTTAGCGAATTAGGAACAAAAATGGCCAATACCGCACAAGCCCGCAAGCGCGCCCGCCAGGCAGTTCAGCAGAACCTGCACAACTCCAGCCTGCGCTCGCGCCTGCGTACCGCTGTGAAGAGCGTGCGCAAGGCAATCGACGCTGGCGACAAGGCGGCCGCTGCTGCCGTGTTCAAGGATGCCCAGGGCACCATCGACAGCATCGCCGACAAGAAGATCATCCACAAGAACAAGGCTGCCCGTCACAAGGCTCGCCTGAGCGCCGCTATCAAGGGCATGGCCGCCGCCGCTTAAGAAGCGGACAGGTTGGCGCAGCGGATTTTCGCTGTTCGGTTCCCGGTAGCACCGGGAGCATAAAAAACCCGCCATTGGCGGGTTTTTGTCGTTTCGGTGACGACCAATATTCGCCGGTCAGGATGACGTGGCCTGACCCACGATGCGGGGCCTTTCTGGTGGTGTAGGCGGGATTCAATCGGGGATCGAACACGCCTCCACCAGTTGTAGATCGTTGTCGCGCGCAAAATTGAGCACGAAGTCGAGCGCCTTCGGCTCGATATCGCGCAGGCGCGCATCCACCACCACGCATTTCACCCCGCCTGACATCATCGGGCGCACATACGGCGAAAACGTAAAACGCGGGTCTCCGGTGTCTTCCGGCGGGCGAAACTGCGACATGACACCGCACAGGCGTTCGGCCCAGTCACTGGGGCGAAACGGTTTGCCGGCCTTGGTTACGCCTTGGATAAAGTACTCGCGCGGTGAGGGTGTCATATCGGCTCTGATGTGCGGGTTCGCCCATCCTCCGGACCGCAGCGCGGTGACGCAACGGACGCGGATAGCTGGCGATGGAGGCTGGCGCAGGGGCGCCGGCCCGTCTGCCCGGCGTTGCGCAGGGGTACACGCATGCCACCGGAAAGTCGGCAAGTATTATATCTTATATAAGACTTGACGCCTCTTCCGGAGGGGGTAGCCGTGGAGGTACGACCGTGGGTGAAGCTTGGCCCGGGACAATCTTCCAAGCGTGATACCTCCGTGTGTCAGGGCAATGGGGAAGCGAGCGTCCGCGTCCACGAAGCATGCGGTCCGTGGTGGGATTGGACAGTATCCGGCCAGTTCCCACCCCCGCTAGCATCCTGAATTCGAGATGGCGCCTGCAAGCACTGCCGGCATGCGCGTGTGCCAGGCGTACATCTGTTCAAAACAAGCGAGAGAACGGGCGATATGGGCGGATGACAGGCATGCCGGTCACCACGTTTGCGCGGGTATGCGTCCCTTATGTCAGGTGACGCACGATGGCGGCAGGCGGCGCACATCCTCCACGCCGATCCCTAAGCCTCGCCATTCTTTCCGAAATCCCTTATGATTCAAGACTTAATCAATCCAAGGCGGCTCAGCCCAGGCTTCGTTGCATGGGCCACACGGCCGCCTGTTTCGTTTTATGTCGCAAGCACCCATCAAGCACTACCTGAAGTTTGACGATCTGACGCGCGACGAAGTGGTCTATGTGCTCGAGCGCGCCGGCATTCTCAAGGCCAAGTTCAAGAACTACGAGAAATGGCACCCGCTGCATGACCGCACGCTGGCCATGATCTTCGAGAAGAGCTCCACGCGCACGCGGCTGTCGTTCGAGGCGGGCGTGCACCAGTTGGGCGGCCATGCCGTGTTCCTGAACACGCGCGATTCGCAACTGGGCAGGGGGGAGCCGATCGAGGACTCGGCGGAAGTGATTTCGCGCATGGTGGACATCATCATGATCCGCACGTTTGGCCAGGACATCCTCGAGCGCTTCGCCAAGCATTCGCGCGTGCCGGTGATCAACGGGCTGACCAACGAATACCATCCGTGCCAGGTGCTGGCCGATATCTTCACCTACATCGAGCATCGTGGCCCGATCGCCGGCAAGATCGTGGCGTGGATCGGCGATGCCAATAACATGTCGTACACCTGGATCCAGGCAGCCGAAAGCCTTGGTTTCACTTTCCATTTTTCTGCTCCGGTGGGTTACCAGCTCGATCCGGCCATGCTGTCGGCGTCCGCGCAGGCCCGCGTGAAGGTCTTCGAGGATCCGATGCAGGCCGCAGCCGGCGCGCATCTGGTGACCACCGACGTGTGGACCAGCATGGGCTTCGAGGCCGAAAACGAAGCGCGCCTGCGTGCCTTCAAGAACTGGATGGTGACCACCGACATGATGGCGCTGGCCGATCCGCAGGCGCTGTTCATGCACTGCTTGCCCGCGCATCGGGGCGAGGAGGTCCAGGCCGAGGTCATCGACGGTCCGCAGAGCGTGGTGTGGGACGAAGCGGAAAACCGCCTGCACGTGCAGAAGGCCCTGATGGAATACCTGTTGTGCGGCCGCTTCTGAGCGCTGCATGAGTGCCGCGCACGGTGGCACCGCTGCCTGACCCGCCTGATTGGCCTGCAATCGTGGCAAAATAGGGGTTTCCCCCGGGATTTGGCGGCGCAGCGCCGGCAAATCCAGAATCTACGCGCAATCGAGTTCACCATGAGCGATATCAAGAAAGTCGTGCTCGCCTATTCCGGCGGCCTGGACACTTCAGTGATCCTGAAGTGGCTGCAAGATACCTATCACTGCGAGATCGTGACCTTTACGGCGGATATCGGCCAGGGCGAAGAGCTCGAGCCGGCACGCCAGAAGGCGCTCAAGTTCGGCATCAAGCCGGAAAACATCTTCATCGACGACCTGCGCGAAGAGTTCGTGCGCGATTTCGTCTTCCCGATGTTCCGCGCCAACACCGTCTATGAAGGCGAGTACCTGCTCGGCACGTCGATCGCCCGCCCGCTGATCGCCAAGCGCCAGATCGAGATCCTGCGCAGCACCAATGCCGACGCCGTGTCGCATGGCGCCACCGGCAAGGGTAACGACCAGGTGCGCTTCGAGCTCGGCTACTACGGCCTCGAGCCGGGCGTGAAGGTCATCGCCCCGTGGCGCGAGTGGGATCTGCTGTCGCGCGAGAAGCTGCTGGCCTACGCCGAGAAGGCTGGCATCGAAATCGACATGAAGCACAAGAAAGGTGGCGCACCGTACTCGATGGACGCCAACCTGTTGCACATTTCCTTCGAAGGCCGTCACCTCGAAGACCCGAAAGCGGAAGCCGAGGAAGACATGTGGCGCTGGACCGTGTCGCCAGAAGCGGCACCGGATGCCGCCGAATACCTCGACATCGAATACGAGAAAGGCGACATCGTGGCGCTCAACGGCAAGCGTATGTCGCCGGCCGAAGTGCTGACCGAACTGAACCGCCTCGGTGGCAAGCACGGCATCGGCCGTCTGGATCTGGTGGAGAACCGCTACGTCGGCATGAAGAGCCGCGGCTGCTACGAAACCCCGGGCGGTACCATCATGCTCAAGGCTCACCGTGCCATCGAATCGATCACGCTCGACCGTGAAGTCGCCCACCTCAAGGACGACCTCATGCCGCGCTATGCCAGCCTGATCTACAACGGCTACTGGTGGAGCCCGGAGCGCCGCGCGCTGCAGGTCCTGATCGACCATACGCAGACCAACGTCAACGGCTGGGTACGCGTGAAGCTGTACAAGGGCAACGTCATTGTGGTCGCTCGCGACTCGAAGGACACGCTGTTCGACCAGACCATCGCGACGTTCGATGATGATGGCGGTGCGTACAACCAGGCGGATGCGGGCGGGTTCATCAAGCTGAACGCGTTGCGCATGCGGATTCAAGAAAATGCTAGACGCAAACGCGGCTAGCATTTCGGTGAAGGCTAACTTTGCACGGCAAAGTTAAGTGCCGCAGGCACGGCCGGAGCCAAAATAGACAATGTTACGCAAACGCGGCTAGCATTTCGGTGAAGGCTAACTTTGCACGGCAAAGTTAAGTGCCGCAGGCACGGCCGGAGCCACAATGCTTGTCGTAAGTGCGGCTGATCTACCGTCGCACGATGATTAATACAAGGCTCTCCATGCGAGGGCCTTGTTTTTGTTTTTTGGAAATACACCATGAGCCAGTTCAACGAAGTTTCCGTCGTCAAGAAAGCCAACGTCTATTTCGATGGCAAGTGCGTCAGCCATACCGTGATCTTTGCCGATGGTACGCGCAAGACGCTGGGCGTGATTTTCCCGTCGTCGCTGACCTTCAATGTCGGCGCGCCGGAAATCATGGAAATCACCGCCGGCAGCTGCCGCGTGCGCCTCGCAGGAGCGTCGGAGTGGACCACCTATGCCGCCGGCCAGTCGTTCTCGGTGCCGGGCGACAGCAGCTTTGATATCGAAGTGACTGACATGGTGGACTACGTCTGCCACTACGGCTGATCCCACAAGCCGGTCATGCGCTGGCCTGCCGGCAAGACGTCGCGGGATCGTGGCGCGGCAGGGTTGTGCTGCGCTCCGGCTGGCGCGTGACTGCGCGGTCGCCACACTGTTCGCTTGCCTCGCCGATTGGCTCGACTGATCGGCGCAGCATCCTGATTCCTCGCATTGCCTGCAGTCGGATGAACGCATGACGAAAACCCCTTCACCTGTCAGCAAGCCGCTCAATCTCGCCCTGCAGGGCGGTGGCGCACATGGTGCGTTCACCTGGGGTGTGCTGGATGCCTTGCTCGAGGATGGACGCTGTCACTTCGAAGGGATCAGCGGGACCAGTGCCGGTTCGATGAATGCCGTGGTGATGCTCGATGGCTTGCTGGAAGGCGGACCGGAGCGGGCACGCGAGCGTCTGGCGCAGTTCTGGTTCGGTGTCTCGCAGGCGGGCTCGCCCCTGAGCACGGTCGGCCAGGGGCCACTTGGCATGCTGCCCGGTGGCGCGCTCGGCGCGGTATGGCCGGTGCAGGACTGGATGCGGGCCTGGGGTACGTGGTGGCAGGCCACCACGCAGGGGGCGTCCTACCATCCCTTGCGGGACCTGCTCGAACAGCAGGTCGACTTTGACCGCTTGCGTGCCTGCCGTGACGTACATCTGTTCATCGCCGCCACGGACGTCAACAGCGGGAACGTGCGCGTGTTTCGCACGGATGAGCTGTCGTCCAGTGTGGTCCTGGCTTCAGCGTGCCTGCCCTATCTATTCCCAGCCGTGGAAGTTGGCGGCCGGCACTTCTGGGATGGCGGGTACATGGGCAATCCGGTACTGTATCCGTTCTTCTACGAGACGGCGACGCGCGACATCCTGATCGTGCATGTCAATCCGATCAAGCGGAAGGAGGTACCGGACCAGCCGCAGGAAGTGATGGAGCGGCTCAACGAGATCACCTTCAACGCTTCGCTTCTGCGCGAAATGCGCGCTATCGCCTTCGTGCAGAAATTGCTTGAGGAAGACTGGCTCAAGCCCGAATATCGCGATCGGCTCAAGTACATCCTGCTGCATTCCATCCGGGCTGACGAAGCGCTCGGAGATCTCTCGTCTTCATCCAAGCTGATGACGGACTGGAGTTTCATCCAGATGCTCAAGGAGCGTGGGCGCAAGGCGGGCAAGGCATGGCTGAAGCGTCACTATGCCGACATCGGCGCGCGCGGCACGGTCGATATCCGGCGCGAGTTCCTGCACGACGATCCCAATATGTGAGGGGTGGCGATGCGGCGTCGTGCCGGGTGAACCGTATCGTTGCCTCGGCAGCGTGCTGGCGATGGAATCGCCGCGTGCGTTACAGCACCACCGGTTCGGGTTCGATCTGCACACCGAAGCGTGCCTGCACCCCCGCCTGGATCTCGGCAGCCAATGCCATCAGTTCCGCGCCTGTGCCCCCCCCGTGGTTGACCAGCACGAGGGCTTGCCGCTCGTAGACACCGACATGGCCCACGCGTCGCCCCTTGAAACCGCACTGATCAATGAGCCAGCCCGCGGCGAGCTTGACGCTGCCGTCTGCTTGCGCATAATGGACCAGTGTCGGAAACCGCGTGAGCAGCGCGGCTGCGGTCTCGGCCGGGACAACGGGATTCTTGAAGAAACTGCCGGCGTTGCCAATCTGGCGCGGATCTGGCAGCTTGCGTGTACGCACGGCGACGACTGCATCGAAGATGTCGCGGGCGGTCGGGGTGCCGATGCGATGGCTGGCCAGTTCGGTGGTCAGGTCTGCATAGGCGGTGTGCGGTTGCCACGCGCGCGGCAGGCGGAAGGTGACGGCGGTGATGATGTAGCGCTCGCGGCCGGCATGCTTGAACAGGCTGTCACGGTAGCCGAAGGCGCAGTCGGCCGCGTCGAGCGTGACAAACGTCCGGGTAGTCCGGTCCAGCGCGCGCAGCGTATGGAAACGGTCTTTCAGTTCGACGCCATAGGCGCCGATGTTCTGGATGGGCGCGGCGCCGACGGTGCCCGGGATCAGGGCGAGGTTTTCCAGGCCGGGCATGCCGTGTGCCAGCGTGTGCTCGACAAATCCATGCCAGGGTTCGCCTGCCCCAGCCGTGACGAGCCAGGCATCCGGCGTTTCCGTGACGGTGATGCCGCGTATGGCCATCAGCAGCACGGTGCCGGGCAGGTCGCGGGTCAGCACGAGATTGCTGCCGCCACCGAACACGTACACCGGTCCGGCAGCGGCGCGTGGATCGTCCAGCGCGGCCAGCAGCGCGGCCTCCGATTGGATGTGCGCCGCATAGCGGGCCGTGGCCGCGAAGCCGAAGGTGTTGTAGCCGGCCAGGGCGAAGTGCGCTTGCAGGTTGGGCGTGGAAGATTCGGTGGAAGGCGCAGTCATGGTTGGATCAGTCGATGTAGCTGAATTATACGGATGTTGGGCGCCGTGACCGGATGGAGCGGATGTGTGCGATGAAGGGGCACACACGGCGGAATGCAATGATTTTGATGAAGGAGAACAGGAATGCCGTCGTTTGACGTGGTGTGTGAAGCCAATATGATCGAATTGAAGAATGCGGTCGAACAGGCCAACAAGGAAATCTCGACACGCTTCGATTTCAAAGGTTCGGATGCACGCATCGAACAGAAGGATGTCGAGCTGACCGCCTACGCGGATGATGATTTCAAGATGGGCCAGCTGCGCGACGTACTCGTGGGCAAGCTGGCCAAGCGCGGCGTCGATGTGCGCTTTCTGGAAGATGGCAAGCTCGAGAAGATCGGTGGCGACAAACTCAAGCAGACCATCAAGATCAAGAAAGGCGTGTCGGGCGATCTCGCCAAGAAGATCGTGCGCCAGATCAAGGACAGCAAGATGAAGGTGCAGGCCAGTATCCAGGGCGACGCCGTGCGTGTGACGGGCGCCAAGCGCGACGACCTGCAAGCGGTGATGGCCATGCTGCGCAAGGACGTGTCCGACGCGCCGCTCGATTTCAACAATTTCCGCGATTGAGCAAGGTGGCATTTGCCATCTGATTTTCTATCTGGCCACGCAAGATGACAAACGGGCGCACAAGGCGCCCGTTTGTCATTGTTCTTCCGGTACGGCCGGCGGCTACTTTTTCTTGTCGCCGATACGGCTCTCGGTACCGGCCAGCAGCTTGGTGATATTGCTGCGGTGGCGCAGCACCAGCAGGGCGGCCATCACGGAGATCGCCAGCGCAATCGGCGTGGTACCGAATAGCAACACATAGAAGAATGGTGCGAATACCGCCGACACCAGGGCCGCGAGCGACGAATAGCGCAGAAAGAAAGCAATGATCAGCCAGGTTGCCAGCGTCGCCAATCCCAGCCACGGATGCACCGCGAACAGGATGCCGGCGGCCGTGGCGACGCCCTTGCCACCGGCAAAGCGGTGGAATATCGGGAACAGATGGCCGAGAAACACGGCCACGATGACGACGGCGATACCGGTCTGGTCGAGGCCATAGTCCGGCCCGAAGCGGCTCGCGAGCCAGACGGCGAACCAGCCCTTGAACGCATCGCCCAGCAGCGTCAATACGGCGGCCTGGCGATTGCCGGTGCGCAGTACATTGGTTGCGCCCGGGTTGCCCGAGCCATAGGAATGTGGATCCGGCAGGCCCATGGCCTTGCTGACCACGACAGCGAAGGAAATGGAGCCGATCAGGTACGCAGCGAGCGCAAAGAAAGCGGTGGTCGTTTGCATGGGACAGAGCGGTAAGGCGATGCGCGATTGTAGCGCAGCACGACATTCGTATCGCGCTGCGGGCGACCGGTGTTAATCGTCGAGTGCGCAATGCACCGGTGTGGCGCTCAGCAGTTGCGTCAGCAGGGCCGGTGCAATTCCCACCAGATAGCCGCGTTTGCCACCGTTCAGATAGATCCGGTCGAGCGCCAGCACGGATGCTTCCACATAGACGGGCATT
>DATLHT010000438.1:0-2700 GCA_035539795.1 Burkholderiaceae bacterium | reverse complement strand
TCTCCATAGTTGGCGATGGTGAGCAGATCGACCGCCCCACCCTCAGCACTCAACTCGGGAGCGTCGCCGTAGATGAAACGAAAGTTGCTGCCATAGGCCAGATCGGCCGCCCCGGTACCGGCCTGCATCCGCTGCGTGGCCAGAACAACGTGCAGGGTGCGTCCGACGCGGGCCTGATCCCGATGATGTACCCGGACTATGGCCGCGTCGACGATCCCGCCAACCAGGCGCGCTTCGAGGCGCTGTGGAATACCAAGCTGGATAGCACGCCCGGCCTGACCGTGGTGGAGATCATCCACGCCATCGACCGCGGCGAGACCCGCGGCATGTACATCATGGGCGAGAATCCGGCCATGTCCGATCCGGATGCCGAACACGCCCGCGACGCGCTGGCTGCCCTCGACCATCTGGTGGTGCAGGACATCTTCCTGACGGAAACCGCCTACCTGGCCGACGTGATCCTGCCGGCCTCGGCCTTCCCCGAGAAGACCGGCACCTTCACCAACACCGACCGCGCCGTGCAGCTCGGCCGCCAGGCCATCGACCCGCCCGGCGAGGCGCGCCAGGACCTCTGGATCATCCAGCAGATGGCGCGCGGCATGGGCCTCGACTGGAACTATGGCGACGTCAGCGAAGTATTCGACGAAATGCGCCGCGCCATGCCGAGCATCGGCGGCATCACGTGGGAACGCCTGCAGCGCGAGCACGCCGTGGTCTATCCGTGCCGCGAAGAAGGTGACGCGGGCGAACCGGTGATCTTCGTCGATGACTTCCCGACCAAGACCGGAAAAGCGCGCTTCGTGCCCGCCGACATCATCCCGGCCGCCGAACAGCCGGACGCCGAGTATCCCGTGATCCTGATCACCGGCCGCCAGCTCGAGCACTGGCACACCGGCAGCATGACGCGCCGGGCCGGCGTGCTCGATGCCATCGAACCGGATCCGACCGTGCTGGTGCATCCGCTTGACCTCGCTGCACTCGGCGTCGAACCGGGCGGCCTGGTCACGCTGGAGTCACGGCGTGGCACCGTTACGCTGTATGCGCGCGCCGATGCCGGCACGCCGCGCGGCGCGGTCTTTGTTCCGTTCTGCTACTACGAGGCAGCCATCAACAAGCTGACCAATGCGGCACTCGATCCGTTCGGCAAGATTCCCGAGTTCAAGTTCTGCGCGATCCGTATGAGCGCGGGCGGTGAGGCTCCTGAGCAGTCGAGCTACGGCGGCGGGCAGATTCTCGGGCTGGCGGCAGCCATCGCACGCTGAGCATCGGTAGGGCATGCGCTGCGGCGTGACCCGCAGCGAAAAAAAGGGCGCCACGATGTGGCGCCCTTTTTCGATTATGCGACCTGACAAGCTCAGTTCAGCTTGCCACCGGCCCCGCCCATGCTGTAGCGGCCCGCACCGAGCAGCATGATCGCCAGTGCGCTGAACAGGAACATGCCCTGCAGCTCCAGATCCCAGCCGCCCGTCTGGTTCAATTTGGCCAGTTGGCCCATATGCACCAGGCCGATGGCGAACAGCATGTTGACGACCACAACCAGGGCCGCAAGACGCGTGTACAGGCCGACGATCAGCAGCAGCGGGGCCAGGACCTCGCCAATATACACCCCGTAGGCGAGGAAGGCCGGCAGGCCAGCGTTGCCGAGCATGCCAGCAATGCCGCCGACACCGCCCTTCAGCTTGGCGATACCATGCAACAGGATGAGAATCCCCAGCGCGAGCCGTAGGACCAGCTTTCCAGTATCTTGTCCGTTCTGCATCTTCGTGTGCCTCCCAGGTTTGAACTGCTCAGGATCGAGGCAGGCCGCATGCGCAAGGTCAAACGTCCCTGCAAAGGGCTGCCAAGCAGGAGCATCGCACGTCTCTCTGCAGAAATCGAGACCTACCATGTAACGGCCCTAGAAAAGGCTGAGCGGCCGGGCATGACTCCCCACTGGCAGCAGGGGGATGCGCCAAACCCGTCCGCGCCTTAGAATCGCTGCTCACGGTTACAGGGAATCCGCCATGCCGCACCCGCCCGATCCAGGCACCATCATTGCCATTTCCGGTATCAGCAAGACCTACGCTTCCGGCTTCCAGGCACTCAAGCGGATCGATCTCGAGATCCGCCGCGGCGAGATCTTCGCCCTGCTCGGCCCCAACGGCGCCGGCAAGACGACGCTGATCAGCATCATCTGCGGCATCGTCCGCGCCAGCGGTGGCACGGTACTGGCCGACGGTGCGGATATCGAGCGCGACTTCCGCGCGGCGCGCACCAAGATCGGCCTGGTGCCGCAGGAACTGACCACCGATGCCTTCGAGAGCGTGTGGGACACGGTGCGCTATAGCCGCGGACTGTTCGGCAAGCCGCCGGCGCCCGACTACCTCGAAAAGATCCTCAAGGACCTGTCACTGTGGGATAAACGGGACACCCGCATCCGTGCGCTGTCGGGCGGCATGAAGCGACGCGTGATGATCGCCAAGGCGCTCAGCCACGAGCCCGAGATCCTGTTCCTCGACGAGCCCACCGCCGGCGTCGATGTCGAATTGCGGCGCGATATGTGGAACATGGTACGCGGCCTACGCGCGCGGGGCGTCACCATCATCCTGACCACGCACTACATCGAAGAGGCCGAAGAAATGGCCGACCGCATCGGCGTAATCCGCAAAGGCGAGATTATCCTGGTGGAAGACAAGCGCACGCTGATGCGCAAGCTCGGCC
>DATLHT010000437.1:0-9538 GCA_035539795.1 Burkholderiaceae bacterium | reverse complement strand
TATTGGAAGGGGGTTCTTCAAGTGTTTTCAGCAGGGCATTGGCCGCTTCCACCGGCAGCATCTCCAGTGGGTACATCACCACGACCCGCCAGCCACCACGATGCGTGCCGATACCCACGGCATCGATCAGGCGACGCACCTGCTCGATACGAATGATCTTGCTGGGTGCTTTTTTCTTGCTGCCTTCCTTGCCTTCTTTGCCTTCTTCACTTCCCTCGGCATCGTCGTCCAGCGCCTCCGGCCGGACCAGATGAAAGTCCGGGTGATTCCCCTGCTCGAACCAGTGACACGATTCGCACTGACCGCAGGCCTGTCCATCGCTGGCGGGCGTACTGCACAGCAGGGCCTGGCCGAAAGCCATCGCCAGCGCCCGCTTGCCGATCCCGGCCTGACCATGCAGCAGCACGGCGTGCGGCATATGCGGTCGCAGCGCGTTCAATGCCTGCCAGTCATCAGTTTGCCAGGGGAAAATCATGTATTTCAATCAGTTAGACGTGATTTCGAGAAATGATATAAGGATAGATTTTTCTGACAAATGCATGAAAATCAGATCCTTGCAATCAATTCTTCAAGTTTAACGCGAATGGCATCGATGGGCTCTGTCGCGTCCACCACAACGTAGCGCGTCGGCGCCGCCGCCACCCGCCGCAAGTACTCTGCCCGCGTGCGCTCGAAAAAAGCACGGTTCTCGGCTTCGAACTTGTCCGGTGCGCGCGTCTGCGCGAGCCGTGCGCTGGCGGTCTCCACGGGGACGTCGAACAGCAGGGTCAGGTCGGGCTGCAGATCTTCCTGCACCCAATGCTCCAGCGCCTCGAGCTTGGCACGCGCCAGTCCGCGTCCGCCCCCCTGGTACGCGAAGGTCGCGTCGGTGAACCGGTCGGAAATCACCCAGTCGCCGCGCGCCAGCGCAGGCTCGATGATTTCGGCAATGTGTTCGCGGCGTGCGGCGAACATCAGCAGCGCCTCCGTCTCAAGATGCATCTTGCGGTGCAGGAGCAGTTCGCGCAGTTGCTCGCCAAGCGCGGTGCCGCCGGGTTCGCGCGTGGTCACGACCTTGCGGGCGTGCCCCCCCTGTCCCGGCACGTGTT
Source organism: Burkholderiaceae bacterium (assembly GCA_035539795.1). Taxonomy (GTDB): domain Bacteria; phylum Pseudomonadota; class Gammaproteobacteria; order Burkholderiales; family Burkholderiaceae; genus Imbroritus. The sequence continues at coordinate 8,450 of DATLHT010000437.1, read as the reverse complement.
CTGATGCCAGCCGCTGGCGCAACAGGTCAGCGAACCATTCGAGGTGGGTGCTCTTGCCGGCGCCGTCGATGCCTTCGAAGGTGATGAATTTTCCGCGCATGTCATTTACCACGTTGATACTGGTTAACCGCCCGGTTGTGCTCGGGCAGCGTGGCGGAAAAATGGCTGGTGCCATCTCCGCGCGCCACGAAATAGAGTGCATCGCTGGGCGCCGGGGCCACTGCAGCCATCAGGGACGCCGCGCCCGGCAGCGCGATGGGCGTGGGCGGCAAACCCACACGTGTGTAGGTATTGTACGGAGTGTCGGTCTGCAAGTCGCGTTTGCGAATGTTGCCGTCGAAGTTCTGTCCCATGCCGTAGATCACCGTGGGATCGGTCTGCAGCAGCATGCCCTTGCGCAGACGGTTGACGAACACCGAGGCGATCATCGGGCGCTCGCTCGCCTGCCCGGTTTCCTTTTCCACGATCGAGGCAATGATCAATGCCTCATAGGCATTCTTGTATGGCAGGTTGGGAGCGCGTGCCGCCCAGGCATCGTCAAGCCGCTTGCGCAGGGCATCATGCGCGCGGCGGTACAGATCGAGATCGCTGCTGCCACGGGCGAACAGGTAGGTGTCCGGAAAGAACAGGCCCTCTGGATGACGCTCCTGGATGCCCAGCCGTTCGAGCAACGCGGTATCGGACATGCCGCGTGTTTCGTGGCGCAGGGCCGGATGCGCATCGATTGCCGCGCGCATGCGCCGGAATTCCCAACCTTCGATCACCGTTACCACATGGTGCGTAACCTCGCCGCGTGCCAGCTTGCCCAGGATCAACCACGGCGTGGCGCCCTGCTCGAGCTCGTAGCCACCGGCCTTGAGATTGGCACCATTACCGCTCAAGCGCGCCAGCAGCACGAACAGGAGCTCCGGCATCGCGACACCGCCGCGTTCCAGCTGGCGTGCCACGCTCGGTACCGAGGAGCCGGGCTTGATGATCACTTCCACCGGCGAGGTGCGCAGCGTCACGGGGCGTTGCGCCCAGTAGGCGAACAGCCCTGCCGCCAGCACGGTCAGCAGCAGAAAAAACAGCATCAGCCGGGTGAGGAATCGTCTCATGAGTAGTTGTGCATCGCCGTGCAAAGCGCGACGGTGGTATCGTTTGGGGTATGGCGGCGTGCCGCGGACCCGTATGATAAACCGGCAAGCACGGTGGATCATGCGAAACACGACATCGCGGCGACGCCATGCGCCTGCCAGCGGCACATCCGCCCGTGCGCCATGCGCCCGACTCTTTAATCCCGGACGGTTTGTCCCAACATGCCAACCATGTTTACGACCCAATTCAGCATAAGCGAACAATTCGCCGCCGTGAGCGGCGGCTCGGTGGTCTGCGCCCCCAACGACATCAGCCTGATCCGCGTGACGGGCGATGATGCGGCCACCTTCCTGCACAGCCTGTTGACCAATGCCGTGGAGGACCTCGGCCTGGGCGAAGCCCGCCTCGCCGGGATGTGCTCGCCCAAGGGCCGCCTGCAGGCCACCATGATGATGTGGCGCGACAACGAGGGGCTGGTATTGCAGGTCCCGGCGGAGATCGCCGCGGGCCTGCAGAAGCGTCTCAATATGTTCAAGCTGCGCGCCAAGGTCGCGCTCTCCAGTGCTGACGAGGCCCTGCGCGTGTTCGGCACGGCCGGACCCGACGCCTCCAAGAGCCTGGCGGCATTCGGGCTTGAACTACCTGCCGCCGTGTGGGGCGTGACGCACCAGCCGAATGGCACTGTCATCCGCCTGCCTGACGCGGCGGACCGCGAGCGCTACCAGGCCATCTTGCCCCACGAACAGGCAGGCGATGCATGGAAGGTCCTCTCGGCGACGCTGCTGCCGGTGGACACCGAGGTGTGGAACTGGCTACATGTGCAGTCGGGCATTCCGCGCATCGTCACGGCCACGCAGGAGCAGTTCGTGCCGCAGATGGTCAATTTCGAAGTGGTGGGCGGCGTCAACTTCCGCAAGGGCTGCTACCCCGGCCAGGAAATCGTTGCTCGCAGCCAGTACCGCGGCACGCTCAAGCGTCGCATGTTCCTCGCGCACGTCGCGCTGGAAGGCTTGGACGTACCGGCACCGGGCACCGAGCTGTTCAGCGAAGCAGATCCCGGCCAGCCGTGCGGCATGGTGGTGAACGCCGCCGGGGCGCCGGACGGCGGCAGTCATGTGCTGGCGGAGCTGAAGCTGGACACGCTGGACACGCTGGTCCATGTCGGTTCGGCGGAGGGGCCGATACTCACCCTGGTAACGCAGCCCTACACGCTGCCAGCCGGGGAAGGCTGAGCGGCACATCAGGATCGGGAATGACATTGCCATGAGCCTCCACCTGTACGTCTATTTCAAGGTGCCCCAGACCGCGGCGACCGACCTGCTGCCGCGCTGGTGGCACTGGCTCGATACAGTCGAGGACGCTACCGGCGTGGCCGGCACGCTGCTGCGCCGGCCCGGCGTGGGTGGCGACGGCTTGCAGACATGGATGGAGGCTTACCAGGACATTCCCGATGCCTTTGCTGAGACCCTCGATCGTCTCTGGTCCGACAAGGGCCTGCAGCCGTTTCTGGCCGGGCCCCGCCACGCTGAACTGTTTGCCGACCAGGACCGGCCGGACGTGGAGGGCTGACGATGTGCCTGATCCTGACCGCGTGGCACGCGCACCCGGACTACGCGCTGGTGGTAGCCGCCAACCGTGACGAGTTCTACGAACGGCCGGCCGATGCGCTGGACTGGTGGGACGATGCGCCCGACATCCTCGCCGGTCGCGACCGCGCTGCCGTCAATGGCGCCAGCGGTACCTGGCTCGGGCTGGCGCAAGGCGGGCGCTTTGCCGCCCTGACCAACTACCGCGCACCATCCGAGAAACGCACCGATGCCCGCTCGCGCGGCGAACTGGTGCGCGGCTTCCTCGCCGGCAGCGAGCAGCCCGATGCCTTCCTGCACGGCCTGCGACCACGCCAGGGCGTCTATAACGGTTTCAATTTGCTGGTATCCGATCTGCAGAGCCTGTGGTGGTACAGCAACCGTGCCACGACCAGGCTGCCGCAGCGTTTGCAGGCGGGCGTTTATGGCCTGTCGAACGCCCTGCTCGATACACCCTGGCCCAAGGTCCGCAGCCGCGTGGCGGCATTCGCTGAGGCGTTGGCGGCCGATACCGGCCGGCGCGGCGCCAGCCTGTCGCCCTATCTGGCGCTGCTGGCCGATAGCCGCCAGCCACCTGACGATGCCTTGCCCGAAACCGGTGTGAGCCTCGAATGGGAGCGCGTGCTGTCGTCAGCCTTCATCCAGTCACCGCGCTACGGCACGCGTGCCAGCACGGTGCTGCGCGTGCGCCACGATGGCAGCTTCGAGATGCTGGAACGCAGCTTCGACGCCAGCGGTTGCATCGGCGAACGGCATGAGAGCGGCGTGCTGCGCCATTCGTCGGAAACGGCCTGATCGCCTGCCTCGGGAACATTTTGACTTGAGCATCAGCCGGATGGCTGGAGGCGGCTGCATGCCGCTCCCGCACCACCCACTACCTCTGATTCAACATCCCGGCCTTAGCGGCGATCCAGCCCCAGCCGCATCGTGACGTGCTCGATGCCAGCCTCCATGAAAATTTCACCTTCGCGCGCAAACCCGGCCCGCCGGTAGAACGGCTCGGCATGCGTCTGCGCATGCAGCACGACTTCCATATAGCCAAGCGCGCGCGCCTGTGCGATCAGCGCTTGCAGGATTGCCATGCCGACACCGGCGCCGCGTGCCTCGGCCAGTACCGCCATGCGGCCGATATGGCCATCCGGCAGCAAACGTCCCGTGCCGACCGGCACGCCCCGGGCATCGCTGGCGATGGCATGCCAGCACTCTGCATCGGCCGCATCCCATTCCAGTTCGGCCGGTACGCCCTGCTCCTCGACGAACACGCGTGTGCGGATGGCGCCCGCAACGGGACCGGCTTCATCCCAGCGCGCCAGCCGGATATGCACGTCAGGCATGGACACCTCCGGTTGTCGGGGGATTGGATGATGATGCATCAGCGGGCGGCAGTATCTCGTATGCCGCAATGCGTGCGCGCATCACCGCCGGAACGGGTACTGGCTGCCGCGTACCCATATCGGTACTCACGTAAATAAGCTCGGCACTGGCGACATGATCGGCGCCGCGATGCATCTCGATCAGGAACTGCAGGCTGGTCCGGCCGATGCGGGCGATGCGTCCGCACAACTCGAGCTCATCATCGTAGCGCGCCGACATGTGGTATTCGACCGTGGACTTGACCACGTACAGATCGACACCGCCTTCGAGTCGATCGGGATAACGCAGGCCAATGGTGCGCCAGTATTCGGTGACGCAGACGTCGGCGTACAGCAGGTAATGTCCGTTGAACACGACGCTCTGGGAATCGACCTCGGCCCAGCGCACCCGTAGCGGCACTCTATGCCGGAAATCAGTCCGTGCCATGCATCTCTCCCTCTGTGTGCCCGGTCTCCAGTCCAAACGCCTGCCGCAGTGCCTGGCCGGCATCTGCATGCGCCTTCGCCACCGCTGGCACGAACCGCGCCATCTTGAAAAAATCGTGGATCATGCCGTCGTAATGCACCAGTTCCGCCTTCACGCCGGCAGCCCGCAGCTTGTGCGCATAGGCAATACCTTCATCCACCAGCGGATCGAACTGCGCTACCGCAATCCACGCCGGGCAGCAGCCCCTCACGTCCGCACCCTGCCCGCCGGCATCGAGCGGGGCGAAGCGCCAGTCGTCGCGGTCCGCGTCGCTGCGCAGATAGTGCGAGAAAAACCACGCGATCATCTCGCGCGTCAGCATGTAACCCTCGGTCAGCGCGAGATGCGACGGCGTATCTTGCCAGCCACACGTGCCGGGATAGATCAGCAATTGCAGGACTGGCGACAGGCCGAGGTTGCGCGCCTCGATGGCCGATACCGTGGCCAGCGTGCCGCCCGCACTATCGCCGCCAAGTGCGATGCGCGCCGGGTCCGCGCCAAAGCGCTCGGCATTGTCGAAGGTCCATTGCAGTGCATCGAACGCGTCGTGCGCGGCCGTGGGAAAACGCCACTCCGGGCCCAGCCGGTAATCGACCGACAGAACCATACAGTCCGCCAGCTGCGCCAGCCGCCGGCACAGCGCGTCATGCGTGCCGATACCGCCAACCGTGAAGCCGCCGCCGTGGTAGTACAGCAGCAGGGGCATCGGTTCGGCCCACGAGGGTTCGCGCGGCGCGACCAGCCGCATGGGAATGGCATGGCCATCGCGCGCGGTGATGGTGAAGTCCTCCACTACTGCCATCTTGGCCGGTGTGAGGTCGAGAATCGGTGCGCTCTTGGCGTAGGCGATCTTGGCATCGGCCACGTCCATCTGGTTGAGGGCCGGCCGTTTGGCTTTCTCGATCAGCTCCAGCAGATGGGCCAGCTGGGGATCAAGGCCAGCGCGATCGAAGCGTGTGGCAAATGCGGCAGTCACGTTGGGAATGGCGGATGCGGATGGGTGTGGCACGGTGAAAGCAGGCGGGAAAGGCTCAAGCAAGGCATGTTACACGGGTTAACAACAGGGAATGGGGCGCGGCGCGGCGCATGTATGCCGTGCGCTGGCACGGCACCAGGTTTGATCCCGATCTGATTTTTCCGCTGCGGGCTCAGTCCAGCAAGTCGGGCTGTTCGCGCACGATGCGCCGGTACAGCGGCTGGAACTGGAACCAGCCAGATTGGGGCTTGCCGACGAGCGCGAACGACTGCTGCGCCGCCGCCTCTTCGATCAGCTTGAGCGGCTCACCCGTCCGCGCAGCGGCGGCTTCGGCCAGCAATTGCACCTGGCAGCTGCGCTCCATGGTGATAAACCACCATGCCGCCTCGTCCACCGTGCGCCCCACCGTCAACAGGCCATGGTTCTGCAGGATGGCGGCCTTGCACGGGCCCAGTGCATCGGCGATGCGCTGCCCCTCGTCGAGCTCCACCGCCACCCCGCCGAATTCGCTGTACAAGGCATGGTCACGATAAAAGGCACACGCATCCTGCGTCACTGGATCGAGCAGGCGGCCCAGCGTCGACCATGCACGGCCATGCGTGCTATGCGTATGCGCGGCGGCCATGGCATCCGGGCGCGTCTGGTGCACACGCGAATGAATGGCGAAGGCCGCAGCATTCACGGGGTAATCGCCCTCGACCACATTGCCGAGATGATCGCAGCGGATCAGATTCGACACGCACACTTCGCTGAAACCCAGCCCGAACGGGTTGACCCAGAAAGTATCCGGAAACTCCGGATCGCGCACTGTGATGTGTCCGGCTACGCCTTCGTCGAAGCCAAACTTCGAGAACAGCCGGAATGCAGCCGCCAGCCGCTGCTTGCGGTACAGGCGCTCTTCTGCGGTCGTGTCGAACTGCGGCGGGCGCGGCAGCATGCGGTACTTGGCCTTGATGTCTTCGCTCAGGACATAGCGTGTGTCGGAGGATGCGCGGGCGTTCATGAGGTAATGGACCGATGGGGCTGGTGGAAACGGAAAGGATGGAGAGCGGCGTAGTAACGGGTATCAGTCCCCGCGCTCAGCCATCGCCACCTGGAATGAGTTTGCCACGGCGGTCCGGCATGCTCTTGACGAATTTGAAGGTGCCCGAGCCGCGCGCCACGATCTCGCCGTCCAGATTGGTAATCTCCGCCTCGCAGAAGGCCATGGTGGTCGACCGGTGAACGCAGCGGGCGGTCGTGCGCAGCGTGCCGCGCCCCGGCCGCATGAAGGAACTCTTCATTTCGATGGTCACGAGCCCGCGGTCATATGGATCGGCCGCCCGCCCCGCCACTGCCATGGTGACGTCAAGCAGCGTCATGATGACGCCGCCGTGGGCGATGCCGAAGCTGTTGCAGTGATGCGGCCCGAGCACCAGTTCGACATCCGCGTCGCCGGGGCCGATATGGCGCGCCTGCACGCCCATGAATTCGAGGAACGGGATGCGGACCCGGAAACCGTTGTTCTCTGCCATTGTGATGATGGTTGGAATGAATCGAAAGCCTGTGAACGGAACCGGTCGCTGGTCAACCAGTGAAGGTCTTGCCCGTCGCAGCCAGGCGCACCAGCAGCGGCGCCGGCACCCAGGCTTCGCCATGGTACCCCTGGCTGAACTGGCGCATGCGCTGGAGCATCGCATCCAGGCCAACCATATCGGCGTACAGCATCGGCCCGCCGCGATGCAGCGGGAACCCGTAGCCGGTGAGGTAGACCATATCGATATCCGATGCCTTGGCGGCAATGCCCTCTTCCAGGATCGCCGCGCCTTCGTTGACGAGCGCATAGACGAGCCGTTCGACGATCTCCTCGTCGCTGACCTGCCGCTGCGGCACGCCAGAGGTTGCGACGTGCTTCGCCAGCAGTTCCGCCACCACGGCTGACGGATGCGCGGTACGGTCGCCCGGCACATAGTCGTACCAGCCCGCGCCGGTCTTCTGCCCGAAACGGCCCAGGGCGCACAGCTGGTCTGCCGTGGTCGAATAGCGCAGCGCGGGGTGTTCCTTGAGTTTGCGCGTGCGGATCGCCTGCCAGATATCGTTGCCGGCCAGGTCGCACATGCGGAACGGCCCCATGGCAAAGCCGAAGCGCTCGATGGCGCCGTCGATCTGCTGCGGTGTGCAGCCTTCGTCGAGCAGGAATCCGGCCTGGCGCACGTACTGCTCGACCATGCGGTTGCCAATGAAGCCGTCGCACACGCCGGAGACCACTGCCGTCTTGCGCAGGGTCTTGGCCAGCTTCATGACGGTGGCCAGCACGTCCTTGCCGGTGTGCGTGCCACGCACGACTTCCAGCAGCTTCATGACATTGGCCGGGCTGAAGAAATGCAGGCCGACCACGTCCTGCGGGCGCGCGGTGAATCCGGCAATGGTGTTGAGGTCGAGCGTGGAGGTGTTGGAGGCGAGAATCGCCCCCGGTTTCATCACGGCATCGAGCTGGCGGAAGACGGTTTCCTTCACGCCCATGTCCTCGAACACAGCCTCGATCACCAGATCCACATCGGCAATGGCAGCGTAGTCGAGCGTGGTCTGCAGCAGCGCCATGGCGCGCTCGGCTTTCTCGGTGCTCAGCTTGCCCTTCTTGACCGTGTTGTCGTAGTTCTTGCGGATGGTCGCGATGCCACGTTCGAGGGCCTCCTGCCGCATCTCCAGCAATGTCACGGGCAGGCCCGCGCTGAGAAAGGTCATGGCAATGCCGGCACCCATGGTACCCGCGCCGATCACGGCAACCTTGCGGATCTCGCGGACCGGCGTATCCGATGGCACATCGGCAATCTTGCCCGCCGCGCGCTCGCCGAAGAACGCATGCCGCAGGGCGCGCGATTCCGGGGTGGTGAGCAGATGCAGGAAGGCTTCGCGCTCGACCTTCAGGCCTGCGTCGAACGGCAACCGCACAGCAGCCTCGAGTGCCTCGATGCATTTGAGCGGTGCGGGAA
>DATLHT010000436.1:0-4871 GCA_035539795.1 Burkholderiaceae bacterium | reverse complement strand
CCAGGGCCGCAAGCTCGTCCGGTGTCGGGGCCCTGGCAGCAGGCTCCAGGCCGAACAGCTTGAACATGCCGTTCGACCATGTGCCCTGCTGGGTGCGCAGGTCCCAATACCAACTGCCGATGCCTGCCAGCTCTTCGGCGGCTCGGAGATGTCTGTCGCGGGGAGTCAAATGAGGCTCCATCTCTATTGACAGTAAAACCGGTCGGCTTCCCTGAAATGCGTCCCGTGCTGATCGCCAGCGCACTGGCAACCGGAAGACAACCAATCACGCAATCATACTTGTGTTCTCATCAGCTCGGTTGAGTTTCTTGCATCACACGACTGTCAACGGCGTCTCGTTATCCCCTGCCGCGATCAGGGACAACTTCAGCGCGGCAAACCGGTCAGAATAGAACCATCGTCTTTCCGGAGTTCCATCATGAATCCTGACGATTCTTCCCGCCAAACGCGAACGGAGCGCGACAGCCTCGGCGAGGTCCAGGTCCCGGCCGAACGCATGTGGGGGGCCCAGACCGAGCGCTCGCGCCAAAACTTTCGCATTGGCGGCGAACGCATGCCGGACGAGCTGATCCGGGCCTTTGCCGTGCTCAAGCGCAGCGCCGCCGAAGCCAACGGGGAACTCGGCGTGCTGCCCCCGCCGCTGGCTGCGTGTATCGCCGCCGCCGCTCAGGAAGTGGCCGACGGGCGCTGGCCGGAGGAATTTCCGCTGGTTGTCTGGCAGACCGGTTCGGGCACGCAGACCAATATGAACCTCAACGAGGTTATCGCCCGCCGTGCCACTGCGCTGCTGCAAGCGGATACGGGTACGGCTGGAAGCGCCACTGTGGTGCGCGTTCATCCTAACGATCATGTCAACGCCAGTCAGTCGTCCAACGACAGCTTCCCCACGGCCATGCACATTGCGGCTGTACAGCAATCCCACAGTGCGCTGCTGCCGGCACTCGCCTATCTGCAAGAGACGCTGGAAGATAAGGTGGCTGCTTTTGCGGATGTCGTCAAGGTCGGCCGTACCCATCTGCAGGATGCCGTGCCGCTGACCCTCGGCCAGGAATTCTCCGGCTATGCAGCGCAAACTGCCGATGCACGCACGCGGATCACGGCAGCCCTGGAGCGCGCGCTGGCAGTACCGCAAGGCGGAACGGCGGTGGGCACCGGCCTCAATGCGCCAGCAGGTTTTGCCGCCGCCTTTGCCGCTACGCTGTCGCGCCATACCGGTCTGACGTTCGTTCCCGCCGCCAACCGCTTTGCCCTGCAGGCCGCGCACGATGCACTGGTGGATGTCTCAGGCGCACTGAATACCAGTGCCTCGGCGCTGCTGAAAATCGCCCGCGATTTCATGCTGCTGGGTTCTGGACCGCGCGCGGGCTTCGGCGAACTGTTGCTGCCCGCCAACGAGCCGGGCTCCTCGATCATGCCGGGCAAGGTCAATCCAACCCAGGCCGAGGCGCTGGCGATGGTCTGTACACGTGTCATCGGCAACCACACCACGATCACGCTGGCCAATGGTCTGGGGACGCTCGATCTCAATGCCTACAAGCCGGTGATCGCCTACAGCCTGCTGCAGTCGATCCGGCTGCTGGCGGATGCGGTCCGCAGCTTCGCCACGCACATGGTGGCAGGTGTGGAGGCGGACCGAGCCCGCATCGCGGAACTGCTGGCGCGCTCGCTAATGCCGGTGACGGCGCTGAACCCGCATATCGGCTACGACCGGGCGGCGGAGATCGCCAAGCTGGCGATGCGCGACGGCCTGTCGCTGCGCGATGCCGCATTGGCCTCGGGCCACGTCACCGCGGAACAGTTCGACCAGTGGGTCGTGCCGGCCAGCATGACCGGCGACCGCTGAACCAGACGCTCAGCGGTCAGGCGCCTCACTTGCGGTCAGTATTGATGTACCAGTAGGTACGCTTGCGGTTGCTGGCCCCCTGTACGGTAGGCGTGGGATTCAGCGGTTTCTCGCCGCCGATGACCACCGGTACGGTCACCGTGCCACCATCCTTATCGATCTGCACAACGCCGAAGACCGGTGATGGCGGCAGACCCACAGTGCGGTCGAAGACCACGGCGCGCTCGTCTGTCTTGCCCGCTCCGGTCAGGAAGCTGATGCGGTAGCCACGCGAGGTTCCCAGGTCGGGGAAGCAGACGCCAGGCGCGGGCGGCGTCGGCGTGTTCGTCCCGAAGTAAGTGATGCCGCTGACGGTCAGCGGTGCGTTGACCACCTTCTCGCCCTGGTTGGTCAGCGTGACGTAATAACCTTGCTTCGAGCCGTCGTAAAGCGCATTCGTGGCATCGAACAGGTCGGCCTCCGTCAATGGCACCCATGTCGAGGGCATGGCAGTGGTGGTATGCGGGTCGCGCAGCATGTAGAGCCGATTCACCACGTTATAGGCTGTGCCGGGAGTGGTGGAGTACGAGTGCAGAGGATGCTCGCGGTCGCCGGAACCGGCGATGACGGCATCGAATGCACCGGTCGCGACAACATCGGGCGGATACAGGAATTTCCGCGCAGCGTTGCCAGTCCCGCCGAGCGTGGCCAGCCGCGCCACGCTCCAGGTCGCGGGTGCATTGCTGGCACCATGCTCCAGGTCGACCCGCCAGATATTGCCGCCGACATCGGCAGCATAGAAGCGTTCGGCATAGCCGTCGCCGTTGCGGTCCAGCACGCTGATGTCCGCGGCAATGGCGCGGTCCATGGTCGATACCGGCAGGCACGTACCGCCCGAGACCCCGCTGCACGATTTCAGACCGGCCCAGACAACATTGCCATTCACCGCATCGAGCACCACGATGCCACGCCCTTCCGTGTTGGTGCCCGGAGCGGGATCGCTGTCTTCAGCGGGGTCGTAACCGGCGCCCATCACCAGGACCGGCCGCGCATGTCCCCTGACCTGGATGACTTTCGGCTGGGACCATGTCTGGCCCAGCTCGGGGATCTCGGTCTTGCTCTTCTTCCATAGGAAGCGGGGCGCGGTCGGATTGGTCACATCCAGCGCATAGATCAACGCGCCACCACGTCGCGCCGTCAGGTAGAGATAGACCTTGGGGTTGGCGGGATCGCGCGTGTCCTGGTAGACCGCGGTGGCGCCATCGAAGAAGTACTCCTTGGGCAGCGGTGCAGGGATGATGCCGCTCGGCGTCTTGGAGAGTTTCAGCTGCGGGCTGTTGTCGAACAGCCGCTTCAGCCGGCCATGGAACTCGGGCGCAATAAAGCCCCACAACTCGCCGCCAGGGCGCACCGTGCCGATGCCCTGGGTCTGGTTGCCGTTGATGGCGCGGAAGACGCCGTCGTTGGCTCCATAGAACACCACGACACCAGTGGAGCCGCCATAGTTGACCACGGCTGGCCGGGAATGCAGCACATCGCCATGAATCGAGGGACGCACGGTCACGGGCGAACCCGGGCCCAGCTGCTGTTCGTTACTGTTATTGTCCGCGCCGCGCACCCAGTTCACCAGCTTGCTCGCGTTGGCCGCCGTGACGCTCATCGCCGCCTGGCCATTGGTACCGGTGAGCCAGCTGTTGGCCGTATCGAACGCCGGCATGGCGCCCCCCGTCGGGCAGGTGCCGACGCCATTGCAGGTGTATAGCTGGCGACCTGCCTGCGAGGTGAGGTACTGGGCGCGCAGCATCTGACCCGCACCACCCTTCTCCACGACTTCACCATCCGGCGCATCGAACGCGCCGCCGGTACTGGCGGGACTGTTGGCCCAGTAGCCGTTCGTCGGCCAGCTCGGCACAAGACTTGTGGAGTAGGAGGTCGTGAAGGCAAACGGACCATCCTTGGGCGACCCCGCGTAGCGATCCGCCGTCCAGAAACTCACGGCATTCGCCGAAAGGAAGCCCGTCCCGGCCCCACTCAGCGCTGGTTGGTTCTTGGCATCCTGCAGCACCAGCTCATTCTGGTCGTCGTAGCCCAGCTTGTATTGCTTCAGGTTCCCTTGCCAGCGTGGCGAGGCCGTGGCGTCTGGCCGGAACATGCCGATGTATACCTGGTTGAGATAGGTGCCCTGGCTGTTGACGCTGACCGGCAAGCTGACGGACGCAAACACACTGTTGACGGCCTGGACTTCGTTCAGGATCTGCAACAGGGCCGACGCCAGGCCGCTGACGTCGCCGTTCTGCACGACAAACGACTTGCCACCGCCGTTGGTGGCCATGCTCTGTACCAGCCGCACATACTCGGGATTACTCCCATCCGTGACCGCGATCGTATAGGTGACGATGTTCTGGCGGTTGGCATCGTTCTTCAGGATATCGGTCTGATACATGAAGCGCGCCCATTCATCGCCCCAGCTTGCCTGATATTTATTAGGGCTGATGACGATTTCCTTCTGCTGCGCCGTGCTGGCGCCCGCGTCGATCAGCGGCTGGACCTTGGCCACCTGCCCGCCATCGCTCGGCTTACCGCTGTTGGTCGCGTTGGCGATGAAGATGACGAAGTTGCGCTGGCAGGAATCCAGGATCGGTGTGGTGTATTGCGTGCCAGATATGCCACGGTTGCCGGAGAAGAAGGCCCAGGCTTCCTGCATGCCGCCCGCGACCTGGGCATTGCCGGTGCCATCGACGTTACGGTCGATGGAGCGAATCACGCTCTGGAAGGCGCTGATCCCGTTCGCGTCCATCAACGGCAACGGGCTCGGCGGCGTCGCCGGGTAGCGGAATTTCGCGCCATTGTTGGTCGAGCTGCCGAACATCATCATGCCCATGCGCACCTTGCCCAGCAAGGTCGGCTGCGTCGCGATGGAGTTGATGGCGCTGTGCAGCGCGCACTGCTCGAAACCGACGCTTTTGCCGGCATTGATCGGCAGGACCACGCCGGCCTGCGGGCAAGTGAAACTCGCATCCGCATTCCATCCGCCGGCATTGTCGAGTAG
>DATLHT010000435.1:0-6751 GCA_035539795.1 Burkholderiaceae bacterium | reverse complement strand
TATAAGAAGTGTCTTATTCCTTGGTAATCACCGTGCCACTAGACTTAAAACACGCTTAAAACGTGTATTAAGTTATCACCCGGCCAGGCCGACGGACATATCTCGGATGCCTGTTCATTCTGCGGATGCATGGCGGTAGGCTGCGATCACTGGCAGTTACTGTTCCGGAGTCGTTGTCCTGGCTATTCGAGGGGGGAAACATGAGAATCGTGGCGTTGGAAGACGACCTGAGCCAGGCGCAGCTGATTCAGAAAGTGCTTGCGGAAGAAGGCTTTGCGACGGATGTGTTCTACGAAGGCTCGAAGCTGATCTATACCCTGCGCAAAGAGGCTTACGATCTGTTCATTCTGGACTGGGAAGTCCCGGGAATGAGCGGTTTCGAGGTCCTGCAATGGATTCGCTCCAATCTGGGATTTGGCGTACCGGTGATTTTCGTGACCAGCCGCACCCTCGAAGAAGATGTGATTACGGGATTGCAGGCTGGAGCGGATGATTATCTGGTCAAGCCCTTCCGTCCGGCCGAATTGATTGCGCGCATCCGCTCGCTGTTGCGGCGTGTTTATCCGGAGCGTCCGGTCTCCGAAACGTTCTCGATCGGCCCGCTGGTGATCGATCCGGCCCGCCAGATCATTACGCGGAATGGCGTTCCCGCCGAACTCACGAAAATGGAATTCGAGCTGGCGTCGCTGCTGTTGTCCAGTCTCGGTCGTTTGGTTTCGAAAAGCGAGTTGTCTCATCGTATCTGGGGGCGGGATATTTCACCGCAATCGCGCACAGTCGATACGCATCTGTCGCGTGTTCGCATCAAGCTCGGCTTGCGTCCGGAGCTCGGCTTCAAGCTTTCGACCGTCTATGGGCTCGGCTATCGCCTGCAGACCACCGGTGATGTAGAAAATGGCGACGAAGGCGAATCGGCTGGCGAAGAGCAAGGCGATACCGATCCCGATTGGAGGGTCAGCGGATGAACAGACTGCGCGTTCTGATCGGGTTGACATGCACGGCAGGCAGTTTGCTGTGCGGTTCTGCCTCTGCACAGCCCGCCGGCTCGCGGCACCACGATTTCCTGTATCAGGTGCAGGATGGCGATACCATCTTCGATATTGCCTCCCGGTATGCAACCGCCAAGGACTGGGCGCAGCTGGTACGCTTGAACAAGATCGATGATCCGCGTCGGCTGGCGCCCGGAACGACGGTACGGGTGCCACTCAAATTGATCGAAAAAGATCCGACAGCAGCGCGCGTTCTCTATCAGAAGGGTGAGGTAGAGATCGTCAAGCGCGACACGCCTGTGTCTGGCGCCTTGCTCGAGCGGGGCACGGAGATTCATACCGGGCCGGATGGCTACCTGTCGTTGGAGTTGCTCGACGGTTCGACCGTGCTTGTTCTGCCCAATGCCCGCATGCGGATCGAACAGGTTACCGAGTTTCGCCGTGCCGGCTTGCAGGATTTCGTGATCTTACTGGAGCGTGGACAGGTCGAGCCCAATGTCGATCCGTCCGGGAAGGGCGTCGGTCGTTTCGAGATCCGTACCCCGCGTGCAGTGACGGGCGTGCGCGGCACACGCTTTCGTGTCGGCGTCACCGACGACAGCGTGACCGGAGAGGTGCTCAAAGGCGAAGTCGAGGTACTGGCGCGTGGCGCACGCGGCCGGATCACGATTCGTGAAGGGCAGGGTCTGGGTGCCACCGATCGTGGCGTCGTCAGCGAGGCCCTGCTGCCAGCACCGCGAGTGCAGGCGCAGGTAGAACCGGATTTCGGGGATGTTGGGGTACGCTATGCCGCTGTACCAGAGGCCGTGGCCTACCGCGTGCAGCTGGCGCGTGACAGAAGTTTCACGCAGGTGCTCGACTCCCGTACGACGGCACAACTCGAATACGCATTTCCGGATCTCGATGATGGTGACTACTATATCAAGGTACGCGGGATTTCCGCGGCGGGTATCGAGGGCAACGATGCTGTCGAGTATATTCGGGTCGCGGCGCGTCCGGTGCCGCCCCTGATGGCGGACGCGGTGCCGGTTGCCGGTGGTGGTGCGCGTCTGGGCATGGCAGCCTGGGTGGCAATACCGGAGAGCGCGGGTTATGAAGTGGAGTGGTGGCCTTCGGCGTCCCCTGGGGTGCCGCATATGCAGGTGCCACTGGGACCCGAGGTCACAACTCTTGCGCTGCCTGGCAATGCAGCAATGTGGCGGATCCGCACGGTCGTCGAGCGACAAGGCCGGCGTGTCACTGGTCCATGGAGTGCAGCCCGGCAAGTCGGGGGCGCCGTCGCCGGTACGGTGCCGCTCTCGCTCCATTGGCGGCCGCGCGTTGGCATGACGGGTCAACTGCAAATCAGTGCGACCTCCGGCGGTGACGGCAATACCCGGCGTGAGATTGCCGGGATGGCTGATGGCGCAGTCCTGCCAGCGCTGCCAACCGGCGATTATGAGATCCGGCATCGCTATGTCGATGGCCATGATGTACCGCGGGCATACACGCCTCCCCAGAGATTGCGTATCGGACCCATGTAATCAGTGAAGCGGCTGACCGGATTATGGCGTGCGATTGGACAGACGCATCGCACCACCGCCGAGTGGCTGGCGCTGTCGTTGGCCGTGCTGACCTGCATGCTGGTGCTGGTGCTGACCGGCAGTCTGCGGCGGGCCGATACGCTGCTGTACGACCAGATCCTCTCGACCCGCTTTGAACCCGTACCATATGACGTCGTGCTCATCGGCATCGACGACGCCAGTATCCGCGCGCTTGGCCAGTGGCCGTGGCGCCGCGCACTACATGCGGCCCTGCTTGACCGACTGACCGATGCCGGGGCCCGCGCAGTGGTGTTCGATCTTGTCCTGGCGGAAGAAAGCTCTTCGTTTCCAGACGACGATACGCTGCTGGCGGATGCCATGCGGCGCAATGGCGCGACGGTACTGCCTGTGCTGGTCGAAGGTGGCAGTGGGGCGCCGGTGACCTACTATCCGTCTGCGCGGTTGCGTGAGGCTGCCCGCTCGTTCGGCCATATTGAAGCCGTCATCGGCGACGGCGGGGTTGTCCGTGAGGCTGTGCTCCAACAGTCCATCGAAAACGGCGGGTGGGATCACATCGCCGTAGCCGCATTGCGTCTCGTCGATCCAGCCTGGCTACCGGCACTGCAGAACGTACCGCGTGGCAGCCGCTACCTGATTCCGTTTTTCGGCCCACCCGGACATATCCCCGCATTTTCCTATGTTGACGTCCTGCAAGGGCGCGTTGCACCGGAGCATCTGGAGGGGCGCATCGTTCTGATCGGGGCCATGGCCTCGGGCATGGCGGATGCCGTCAACACGCCGATGACTCGCGACCACAAGCCGATGGCAGGAGTCGAGCTGATCGCCAGTGTCGTGGCTGCGCTCAAGGCCGGCATGCACATCACGCCGATATCGATGGCGCAGCACGTAGCGCTGACTTTGCTGGTGGTCGCCGGCGCCTTGGTTGCCTTGCGATTCATGACGCCGCGCCATGGGCTGCTGGCGACCTGCACTGCCGTGGTCGGCATGCTGATTCTCAGCGCTTTCCTGCTGTTGCGCGCTGGCATCTGGATGCCGCCAGTAGCACCTATTCTCGGTGTGCTGGTGGCTTATCCACTGTGGAGCTGGCGGCGCCAGGAAGCCGCACTGCGTTACCTTGACCATCAACTGCGTAATCTCTCTCAGAGCACCGTTCCGTTGCCCGTGCTGCGCCTCTTCCCGGCATCGGTGGATGCTGACCTGTTCGATCATCGCGGCTATCAGTTGGCAGCAGCGATCCGACAGTTGCAAAGCGTCAGTCGATTCGTTTCGGATGGCCTGAACAGCTTGCCGGACGCCACCATGGTGGTCGATTTGCACGGCCGCGTGATCATGAACAACGATGCGGCACAGCGTTATTTTGCGCGCTTTGGCGTCCGCGCCAAGCTGAATATCTTTGTGCTGGGAAACCTGTTGCGTCTGGCCGGTGTGCTGGGGGATAACGAGTCGCTCGATCTCGAGATGCCGCGCTTGCGTGTAGACCGGCAAGAGCGTATCGACCGTGAAGGGATGGTACAACTGCTGCGCGCCACATCGTTTCTGGCCACCGACCAGTCTGTGCTTGGCTGGATTGTAAGCTTGACCGATATCACTTCCATCCGGCGTGCGGAAGAGGAGCGCGAGGAGGCAGTGCGTTTCCTGACGCATGATATCCGCTCGCCTCAGGCCTCCATCATGGCCCTGGTGGAACTGCGCCGCCAGCGGCATCTTGCCCTGAACGAGACCGAGCTACTCGACCGCATTGAGCGGCATGCGCAGGAAACCATGGCACTAGCCGATGGCTTCGTGCAGCTGGCACGTGCCAAGTCGATCGACCTGCAGCTGGAGTGGTTCGACCTGCGGTCGCTGCTGATCGATGCGGCAGACGATGTATGGGCGCTGGCATCCGCGGGTGACGTCAATATCGAGGTGCAGAGCCTGGACGACGAAGTACTGATCCACGCGGACCGGTCGTTGATGACGCGTGCCGTGGTGAACCTGCTGAATAATGCTATTAAGTATTCGCCGCGCGCCACGATCGTACGCATCCGCTTGATCGCCGATGAGAGCATGGTCACTGTCCAGATTGTGGATCATGGCCCCGGTATTCCTGCCGCCGAGGTATCGACCATCTTCGATGCTTTCCGGCGGGCGCGGCATCAACCGGGGAAGCTGAGTGGAGTTGGCCTTGGTCTGGCTTTCGTGCATGTCGTGGCCGAGCGGCACGGCGGCGATGTTGCGGTCCTCGAAACTGGTGCCGCCGGCACAACCATGCAATTGCGTCTGCCTCGTTCTGTGGGGGCCTCGCAGCCCGGCTGAGCACTCTCCGGCCAGGCGATTGCGGCACAAGCTGACTTGACTGTCGCATCGCGTGCGATAATTGGCGCCATGAGATTGAGTTTGATCACATCGATACCGTTCACCGTTGCGTCACTCGCTACGCTGTACTCCGCGATGGTGTTTGCCGCGCCCACGCTCGACGATGGGCTCGGGGGGCTGGCGCGTATGGTGCTGGGTGCGGCCACGGGCAAGAATACTGGGGCTGCAGGGGTGCCCTCGCTGCTTTCTGGCCGCAATGTGGACGCGGCACTGGAACGCGCTTGCGCCGAAGTCAATGGCGTGTTGCCGCTGGTCATCGATAAGGAGAGCATCCTGGTGCGTTGCCGGCCGTTGCCGTCCAAGCGCCTCATGCTGCAAATCAAGCTCAGCAATTTCGCTGGACCCACCCCCGATCTGGCCAGTTTCGAAGTCCGCTTCGCGCCGTCACTACAGCGCAACATCTGCACTAACGCCGACGTGCAGATCCTCGCGCGCATGGGCGTCGATCTGCGCTACCGCTACCTGACCAATGACAATCGCCGTATCGGTGACGTGTATATCAACTCTGACGTCTGCCAGCAGGCGCTGAGATCGCCGCGCTACTGAGGAGCGGGGCTGACTGTACGCCAGTTACCCGGGCGGCGAATCGTATTCCCATGGCGCCGGAAGCTGTACTTTTTTCGTACTTCCTTGCTACCCCTCTGCGGACTTGCCGCGGGTTTGCTCCCGGCGATGCGGCGGCGTATGCTTGATTCAAGCACTTGATTCGAGCTCTGCCATGACTTGCCGGACCTGCTGCGGGAGCAGTAGACGGTATCTGGTTGCATGCCGGCATGGCTCATCCAGGGGGTGACATGACTGATCTCTCCGATGTGCGTTCGCACGGCGATCGTAGTGAGCGTACTCGTCCTGCACGTGGTCCGCTGCGGTTCGTCACCGCGGCTGCATTGTTCGATGGGCACGACGCCTCCATCAATATCATCCGCCGTATCCTGCAGGCTGCCGGCTGCGAAGTGATTCACCTCGGGCATGATCGCTCCGTCGATGTGGTGGTCACGGCCGCCCTGCAGGAGGACGCCGACGCGATTGCCGTGTCCAGCTACCAGGGCGGCCACGTCGAGTATTTCCGCTACATGGTCGAGCAGTTACATGCCCGCGGTGGTGCGCATATCCAGGTGTTCGGCGGCGGCGGCGGCGTGATCGTGCCGGACGAGATTGCCCTGCTGCACGCCGCGGGCGTGACACGCCTCTACAGCGCGCAGGACGGTCAGGCTCTGGGTTTGCGCGGCATGGTCGATGACATGATCGCGCGTTGCCACGCGGCGCCGAGGCCCGCCCCGGTCGAGGCTGCCGACGTGATGGCGGGTAGCGATATCGCACTGGCACGTTACCTCTCATGCTGCGCCGAACGGCGCGTCCCCGCAGCGATGCGCACGGCGTTGCAGGCAGCCGCCACGGCACGCCGCGCGCCTGTGCTCGGCATCACCGGCACTGGTGGCGCCGGCAAGTCATCTCTCACCGATGAACTGGTACGCCGTTTCCGGCTCGACGATGCGGATACCCTGCGCATTGCCATCCTGTCGGTCGATCCCTCGCGTCGCAAGTCGGGTGGTGCGCTGCTCGGCGACCGCATCCGCATGAATGCGATCCATCATCCGCACATCTTCATGCATTCGCTTGCCACGCGCGACAGTGGGGCGGAAGTGCCAGCGCATCTGCCGGATGCCATCGACGCCTGCAAGGCGAGCGGCTTCGACCTGATCCTGATCGAGACCTCCGGCATCGGCCAGGGCGATGCAGCGATTGCGCCGCTGGCGGATCTCAGCCTCTATGTCATGACACCGGAATTTGGTGCGGCCTCGCAGCTCGAGAAAATCGACATGCTCGATTTCGCCGATTTCGTCGCCATCAACAAGTTCGACC
>DATLHT010000434.1:0-9009 GCA_035539795.1 Burkholderiaceae bacterium | reverse complement strand
CTGCTGATCACCACGCTGTTCCGCCTCGGCATTTCGATCGCCACCACGCGGCTGATCCTGCTTCAGGCGGATGCGGGCCACATCATCTTCACCTTCGGCAATTTCGTGGTCGGCGGCAATCTGGTGGTCGGCCTCGTGGTATTCCTGATCCTGACCATCGTGCAGTTCGTGGTCATCACCAAGGGCGCAGAACGCGTGGCCGAAGTGGCAGCGCGCTTCTCGCTCGACGCGATGCCGGGCAAGCAGATGTCCATCGATGGCGACATGCGCGCCGGCTCGATCAATATGGAAGAAGCGAAGATCCGGCGCTCCCTGGTCGAAAAGGAAAGCCAGCTGTATGGTGCGATGGACGGCGCCATGAAGTTCGTCAAGGGCGACGCCATCGCCGGCCTGATTATCGTCGCGGTCAACCTGCTCGGCGGCCTGATCATCGGCACCATGCAGCGCGACCTGAGCGCCAGCGACGCCATGCGCGTGTATTCGGTTCTCACCATCGGCGACGGACTGATCGCGCAGATTCCTGCACTGTTCATCTCCATCTGCGCGGGCATCATCGTGACGCGTGTGCAGAACGGTGACAAACCCACCAACGTCGGCACCGACATCGGCGAACAGGTACTGGGACAACCGCGCGCGCTGCTGATCGCCTCGGCCATTGCGCTTGGCATGGCGGCCATTCCAGGCATGCCGATTCCGGTGTTCCTGGTACTTGCGCTGCTCACCGGCGGCCTCGGCGTGATTCTGCTGCGCAATGCGCGCGGGGTGGACAGCAAGGGCAAGAAGCTGAAGGACATGCCGGCCATGAGCCCTTCCGGCGACAAGGCACACCAGGGCCAGGTCGACAGCAACGAGGAATTCACGCCAACCGTGCCGCTGCTGATCGACGTGTCGTCGAGCGTGCAGGAGCATTTCGATGCCGATGTCCTGAATGCGGAGCTGATCAAGATCCGCCGCGCGCTGTATTTCGATTTCGGCGTGCCGTTCCCCGGCATCCACCTGCGCTTCAATGAGCTGCTGCCGGCCGAAACCTACAACATCCTCCTCTCCGAGGTGCCGGTCTCGCAGGGCCGGCTGCGCGCCCATCACCTGATCGTGCGCGAAGCGCCGGCCAATCTCGATGCGCTGCAGATCGCCTACGAGGAAGACAAGCGCTTCCTGCCGGACATTCCGACGCTGTGGGTACCAGCCACGCTGCGCGAGCCGCTGTCCAAGGCGGGCATCCGCTTTCTCGACACCAACCAGATTCTGACGCATCACCTGGCCTTCGTGCTGAAGAAGTACGCGCCCGATTTCATGGGCATCCAGGAAGCCAAGGTGCTACTGACCTCCATGGAAGCCAAGTTCCCCGACCTGGTGAAGGAAGTGACGCGCGTCATGCCGATCCAGAAGATCGCCGAGATCCTGCAGCGGCTGGTGTCGGAGGAAGTGTCGATCCGCAACCTGCGGGCGATCCTGGAGTCGCTGATCGAATGGGGCCAGAAGGAAAAGGATTCGGTACTGCTGACCGAGTACGTGCGGTTCGCCCTCAAGCGCCATATCAGCTACAAGCACGCCAGTGCAATGAACATCCTGCCCGCCTACCTGCTGGCGCCGGACGTCGAGGACACGCTGCGTGAGTCGATCCGCCAGACTTCCTCGGGCAGCTATCTTGCGCTTGCGCCGGAAGTGTCGAAGCGGCTGGTGGAGAACATCAAGAAAGTCGTCGGCACGATGGCCGCCTCGGCGCATCCGCCCGTGCTGCTCACGTCCATGGACGTGCGCCGCTACGTGCGCAAGATGATCGAGCCGGAACTGTACGAGCTGCCGGTGCTGTCGTACCAAGAGCTGACGCCGGATATCAATATTCAGCCGCTGGCCCGCGTTGAGCTGTAACAGGGGGAGTCGATGATGAAGCAAACAGTCAGGGAACTCCGCATTCTCTCCGGGCTGCATGCCGGCGCGGTGGTGCCGGTCGAGTCGCAGCTGGTCATCGGCTCCGATCCGGAATGTGACATCATCCTCGACGATGACGGCATCGCGCCGCGCCATGCGCGCCTGATCATCGAGGGCGATCACTGGGCGCTGTTCGAACCGGAAGCGGATCTGGACGCTACCGGCACTGCACTGCCGGAGCCGATTGCCGCGGGCACACTCGGCGAGCCGTGCACGCACGGTCCGCTGTGCTTTGCCATCGAACCAGCCGACACACCGTGGAAGAGCCAGCAGGACTATCACGATGCTGCAGCCATGCAGGCAGCGGCCACAGCCGCGGCCGCCGAAGCCGCAGCGGAATCGGCCCCGCAGCCAGCATCGCCACCGGCTGCGCACCCCGTCACGGCGGGCGGCACGTGGCAGGCTTGGCACACCACCCTGCGCGAACGCCTGGCAGGCGCACTGCGCGGCGTGCGCCTGCCGCAATGGCGACGCGTGCCACGCTTTGCCATGGTCATCGTCTGGATAGTCTTGCTTGGCGGTGCAGGCGTGGCGGCATTCATGCAATACCAGTCACTGAGCGCCTCACGCGCGCTCGAGGCGGCCAACCGCGAAGCGGCCGCCCGTCAGAAACGGCTGGATGCGGTACACGCCGCGCTCAAACCACTCGGCGTGGATGCCAATGTCCGCGTCGCGGCACGCAAGGACGGCGTGGTGACCGTTACCGGCTGGGTCGGCGACGACGCCGCTCTCAAGCAGGTCCAGACCGCGCTGGCCGCTCTGCAGCCCGCGCCAGAGCTTCATCTGACAACCACTGCGCTGATGCAGCAGAGCCTCAAGGAAGCACTGCAACCGTACGGCACCCGGCTCAGTTTCGAGCTGCAGAAGGCCGGCAATGTGCGACTCAGCGGCGGCGTGAAGGACGGTGTGCAGAAGGAAGAGATCCTGCGCAGCATCAAGGCGCAGGTGCCGCAGATCGGTGACATCGAGGACTACCTAATGCTGCCGCCCCAACTCGTGCAGATGTTCCGCAGCCAGCTGCGCACCAGCGAATTTCCCGATGCCGAGGCCACGTGGGATGGCAGCCGCATGGTGCTGAACGTGAAGCTGTCGGACGACGACCGCGCAGCGTTCGAACGCCTGCTGATGGACTTCAGCAACAAATACGGCGACGTCGTGCCCTTCGTGGCCCAGACCCCAGGCGACACACGCAACGCGCCCAAGGTGATGAGCGGTGGCGCAGACAGCCTGCCGTTCCGCGTCGTCAGCGTCATCGGCGGTCCGATGCCGTTCGTCGTGCTCGATGGCGGCGTCAAGGTAATGCAGGGCGGTCTCTACAAGGAATACCGTCTCACCAGCATCAGCGACAAGGAACTGGTGTTCGAGGGGCCGCAGCGGATCGTGTTGCGGCGCTGAGCGGCGTTATCACATCTGCCGCATTGCAGTAGAGCGCGGTTCGCAAAGAAATGTGACAGACCGGAACGACATCCCAGCGGTAGTCACTTACATCACAACAACAGTGCGCCACCGAGCGCGATGCAGGGAGAACCAAGATGCTTACATCGCCCCGTAGCAACGCTTCGACGGAAAAAAGTCTTGAACGCAATCCGCTCCTTGATCAACTAAGTGGCGATGCTGGTGCAGCAGGACGCGCAAAGAAGCTGGCTCAGTTGGATGAAATCAGTGCGCGGATTCTGGCACGGCGCAATGCAGGCGCCTCCCGACAAGGATTCGAGGCACTGGAGCGATTGAGCGAAGCGGTCGCCCGTGCCCGGGAAACCGTTGAAACGCTTACGAAGGCATAAGGCGAGATAGTCGTAGTTTCCATATCACGCAGATGTTCGGGATACGGCAGCCAGCGAGAAAGAGATTTGAATTGTCAGCATCAGCCCAGGGCTGACATCTACTGATAAACCTGGGTTAATTTGACGAAATGAGGTAACTATCATGCCAGATCCGATCAACACCACTCCTCCGGCTGCCGGTGCTGGTAGCGCTAGCGGTACGAGCTTTATCTCCGATCTCATTAATGACTATGGATCGTTCGCGACTAAGTCTCATAAGGCTCGCGACGGTTTGCTGGCAAAGTCGACTGAAAATGGCGACGATACTGTGTCGACCTTGAATCTGTTGAACAACCAGCAGACGGAGAGCCGTGTCACTGGCATCTATGTCCAAGTGGTCAGCAAGCAAGACGAAATGATGCGCAAGTCGATCGACGCAATGCGCGGTTAATCTCCTGCTGTACTCACAAGGTCCAGCATGGCGGCATCCCTCCGGGGATGCCGCTTTTTTCTTTCTGGCGTCTCAGTGAATTGGAGAAAGCGCATGGTGATGCCGCAACGCCAAGGCAGTTCATGCCGGCTGTGCACTCGCCGCCCCACAAGGGATGCCATGCGCAGATTGTCATGCGCACGTAGCACTGTATGCAGCGGCTATCCTCAAGACCACAAGCCATTGGCCGTGGTCTGCGGTGAAGAAAGGTCAATGGCAATGCGCTGAACATGGAGCACCTCAATGCTGCCAGGTCACGTGGAGCAGACTCGCATTGAGCAAACCCATCAGCAGGCCAATACAACTGGCTGGACAGGCGGTTGATTCGGGCTTAATTCAGGCGCGCGATACGGCCCGAGCCCAGCGCAAAGGAGAATCGGGAAAACTGGGTCAGTACATGGTGACAATACCGAGGCTGCCTGCGACGGCCGCTGCCGAACTCGATCTGCCACACGCATGCGGGAATATGCAGGTGAACCCGGCAACATGGTGCGATCCGAATAGGGCCGGTCTGGGTGCAGTCTGGCCGGATGATGCGCCCCCGAAGACACCAGGGCGAACAGCCGCTTGAGATTGAAAGAAACTCAGGCGTTCAGGCCCGCAAGCCCATGCTCATGCGCTGCAGATCCGTCAGCGTTTCCGGCCCGGCTGCCGTACCGTCGCCGGACTGTTCAGCCTGGTCGGACTGTCCCTTGACGATGCCTTCCCAGTGACTGGCGGTATCGAGGAACCCGCCAATCACGCCGGCCAGCGCTTCGCCGGTGAGGCCATGCGCATTGATGGACGAGGAGATTACCACCTCGCCACTGTCGTGATGTACGCCGATGGTGCTGCCACCGACCCCGGCCGCAAGGTAGTTGGCCTCAAGCAGCTGCACGGCGATTTCCCGCAGCCGCGCCGCGCCGGGCGCGCCCAAGCGGATGAAGAAGATCACATCGCCATTTTCCTCATCGCCTTCCCACAGGAAGCCGACGACGGTCTGTTCAATCATCAGCTCCTGTTCTTCGAGGAATTCCTTTTTGGAATCCACACCGACATGGAGCGCAAACTCCTCGAGCACCTCGAAATAGCGTTTTGACATGACGATATCCGGTGAAAAAGTGAAACGCCAGCGCCTGGCTGGCGTAGGCCGGCCGAGCCTGTCCCATCCGGATCAGTAACAGGACGCGGCAAAGAGTTTCGCGCAGCGCCGGGAATTCACCTCTCGCGCCTCCATGTCGCCCGCCAATTTATGGGTGCCGTGTACGCCACCTTCCTCACCACCACCTGGAGTCATGAGCAAACCCGAACATCGCGACACAATTGCTCACACAAACGATAGAAACATTTTGAGAGTTTCAGCCTCACCCCGACCGTAAAGTAAGCCCGCAAACCCGCTTCGTTCCGTAGTGCGCCAGTTCCTTCGACGCATCGCCAGAACGGAAGCGTACCTCAGCAGACATGCGAATCGGAGCAGGCCGATGTTTTCTTCTCTTTACCTTCCGCTGTTTTCCGTGCACGCGACGACGGCCAGCATGCCGGAGTTGCAGCACAAGATCCGCCACGCGCAGTTCCTCGAGGCGGCAGCCACCGGCGAGCGGCGGCGCTTCGGCCCGGAAACCAGCCTCGCCCTGCCCCAGACGGAAGCGGATGCCCTATGCGTCTATGCTGACATCCACACGGCGCTGGCCAATCATGAGGATGCCGAAGAGTTGTACCGCCGGCACCAGCGCGCCCTGGGCTTCGACAAGAAGGCCCTGCGCTTCGCCTCGTTCCGCAACAACGCCTGGAAGAGCCTGTTCCAGTCGCGGCTGGCGTCGGCCTTCGCTGGCTTCCGGCGCATGCTCGACGACAAGACACTGACTTCGCCGCAGCGCATCGAGATGACCGTCGGGGCTGCCGTGACATTGCTGGCTGCCGGCGATGCCGGCAGCGCGGAGCAACTGCTTGCGACCATCGATACCGACGACATCGCGCCGAACACCGAGCTGATCCTGGAGGCCTTGCAGGCGGATGTCAGCGTGCAGCACTATCTGCGCTATTCGCAGCGCGTCACCAATCACACCTACTGGCATCCGGCCGCCCACGACAGCTGGCGCACAATGGGGCAGCTGGACACCTTGATACGCAAGCTCGACCGCGAGAGCGATTTCGAGGCAATTCCCGTACTGCGGGACCGCCTCGCCTATTTGCGTGCCCTGCTCATGTTGTCCGAGGGCGACGACTACGCCGTGCCGAGCGTGCTGCGCCATCTCGGCTGGGCCGAGCGCGAAGGGATGTCGGACTATGAGGTGGCCGTCCGCCTGGAAATCGCGCTGGCCGCTATCGCCGGCAATCTGACGGATATCGCCGACATGATGCTGACGGCATGCCGGCACCGCTACCAGAGCGAACCGACACATGGCCGCTGGATTCTCGATTACTTCTTCTGCAGCGCACGACTGGCCGAGCAGCACGGCAAGCTGGAACTGACCGTGCGCATGCTGCGCGACTATGCCAGCACCGCGCTCGAATTCGCACGGCGCGACAGCACCATCGCCGCCCTCGCCACAACCATCGTGCCGCGCCAAGCAGAAGGTGCAGGCGACGATATTTCGGTGTGCCTGCCAGCCAAGTATCGGCGCGCCTATCGCTACCTCATCGTGCAGCTGCGCGACCCAGGACTGTCGGTCCGGCGGGTCGCCGAGCACATCGGCGTGACTGAACGTGCCCTGCAAGCCGCCTTTAAGGCGCACTTGGGAATGTCCCCATCCGAGGTGATTCGCGTGCGGCGGATGGAGCGCATTCGCGAGGAGCTGACGGATACGCACCATAGCGCCTCTGCCAATATCCTGGAGACTGCCGCCAAATGGGGCGTGCGCAATCGCTCGACCTTGCTGAACAGCTACCGCAAGCGGTTTGACGAAGCGCCGTCAGAAACCGTCGAGCGCGCGGCCTGACGCCACACCCGCGCCCGCCTATGCAGGCGGGCGCCGGGCTGGATATGACATTTCTTTGCAGTATGGAATTTGACGGCCGCATACACTGACACGGTCTGGGCGGCCGTTTTCCGCAGAATCACAGTGACTTCAACAGTCCCGCAAGGCTCGGCCTCGACACAGCCTGTTGACTGTGTCCGCATCCAGTCACCCGATTTCGCCATCTGCCATCGCTAAATTCGGAGAACGACGTGTTGTGTGCCGTTTATGGGAATGAAAACCGGTTGGTCGCACTGCTTCATCAGTGCTTCGGCTTACCGCATCTGGAAGTCGAAGTGTTTCATGAAGAGTTGCGCCTGCTACGCGCCGTGCAGCGACGCTCGTACGATTTCATCCTGGTGACGGGAACCAAGCCGGCCTCGCTGTTTTCGTGGCACGCGTCCACGCACGGCCCACGTGCGCCAATTATCGTGCTGGTGAACGCGCCCAATCACGATGCCATGATCCCGTACTTCGAAGCCGGCGCCGACGATGTGATGATTGAGCCAGTTTCGCCGCGTGAGCTAGAAATTCGCATCAATATGGCTATACGGCGCAGCGCGTTGGACCGCAGCACCGCTGCGCGCATCAACATTGGTCCGTATTGCCTGGATCGCGTCTCGGGCCATGCTACTGTCAACGACCACCATATCCACCTGACCCCGCGCGAATTCGCCACGGCCTGGCTGCTGTTCTCCAATGTCGGCAAATGCGTCGCGCGCGACAAGCTGGCCCATGCCATCTGGGGTGCGGAAATCGACGTTGCGACCCGCACGATCGAACAGCATATCTACAAGCTGCGCAAGAAACTTCATATGGCCGGACAGATGGGAGTGACGCTACGCACGGTGTATTCGCGCGGATACAAGCTGGAGGTCAACGCGGACTACGAATTGCCGAAGCCGCAACCCAGCATGCCGGTCCGCATGCCGGCGCAGCCCTATCTCGTCGTGCCTGCTGCGTGAAGCAGCCGAATCAGGCATCGAGGCCGATGCAGAAATCGCACGATCGGTCAGTTCTTTTGTGAAGCGCAGTTTTCAATTGTTTGCAATTGATCTGTGTCTCTAAGAAACGCCCTAAGGTAGAGTTTGCTCATGAGCTGCATGCCCGCCGGGGGACAAAAAACGCAGCCAGTGGTTTTTTCCCTGAAGGCTGTCGAGGGATTGCGCGGATCGCGCTCGGGACGTTGCGCTGTTGACAGCTAATCTGTCTGGAGATCGCCCGAGATGAGTCCGGAACATTCCTCACTTCACGTTGTTATCGCAACCGATCTGCCGGTGGTGTCCCATGGCATCACCTCCGCCATCGGCACCACGAACTGGGCAACCGTGCATGCGGTCTGCCGTACACCCAACGATATCCTCGCATCGATCCCTGCCCAGTTACCCAGCGCGCTGATTATCTTCCTCAGTGGCAAGTTATTTTTGCGCTGCAACATCTCCACCTGGCTGAACAATCTGCGACGTCAGCATCCCAGTCTGCCAGTCCTGCTGGCGGTGGATCAAACCGAAGCACCATTTTTTTTGCGCAACGGCATGCTTCTGGGCATCCGTGCCCTGCTCAGTCTGAACTTCGAGCCAGACGAGATGCTACGCGCCCTCGGCGCCATCCGCTACGGGCAGGTATTCACCTCTCAGGAATTGCTGACCAGCGATTTCCGCTATCAAACCACGGGGATCCACGGACTCACGCCGCGTGAGCGCGATGTCCTCGAGAAGTTCGCGCGGGGCCTCTCCCTGTCGGAGATTGCGCATATGGCGAACCGCAGCGTCAAGACCATCAGCCTGCAGAAGCAATCAGCGTTCCGCAAACTGGGGTTCCGTGGGAGCGCAGATCTCCACCGGTTCTATTCCGCGCAATTGATGTCGCCGGCGGACAACCCCATGGC
>DATLHT010000433.1:0-9447 GCA_035539795.1 Burkholderiaceae bacterium | reverse complement strand
GTTCTCATATGACCTGGTGGGTTTCCAGAGCGAGCGTGATGTTGGACACTTTGCACGCTTTCTCACCACCGAGTCCCAGGTCGCGGTCGAACTCCTGCCGGGTCAGCGTTATCGCGCATTCGGGCGTACTCTGCAGGTTGGGGCGTTTCCGGTATCGATCGATGTCGACGAATTCATCGCGCTGGCCACGGCGCGCGAAGGTCGCGACATGTACCAGCGCATGCGGACCGAGTATTCGCGCCGGCAACTGCTGATCGGAGTCGACCGGCTCGACTACTCGAAGGGCCTGCCGCAGCGCATGCAGGCATTTCGCATGCTGCTCGACAAGTATCCAGAAAACCGCAGCATCGCCACGCTGATCCAGATCGCCGCCCCGAGCCGCGAGGATGTCGATGCCTACGAGGATCTGCGCCATGCCATGGACCAGATCTGCGGCGGCATCAATGGCGACTATGGTGAACTAGACTGGACGCCGATCCGCTATCTGCATCGCAACGTGGCGCGCAAGCGCATTGCAGGCCTGTACCGGGCGTGCCGGGTGGCGCTGGTGACACCGCTGCGCGATGGCATGAATCTCGTTGCCAAGGAATACGTCGCGGCCCAGGATGAACGCGACCCGGGCGTGCTTGTACTGTCACGGTTCGCGGGCGCCGCCGAGCAGTTGCACGAGGCCTTGCTGGTCAATCCCTACGACGTCGACGGAACGGCTGAGGCGATCCGGCATGCATTGAGCATGCCGCTCGAAGAACGCGTCGAACGCTACCAGGCACTGATGATGCGGTTGCGCGACCAGGACATCCACTGGTGGCGGAAGGCTTTTCTCGATGTACTGACTGCCTACGAGACTACTGCCACCGTGACATGAATCCGAGCCCTCGGGTATGCTGTTGCCTTGGCCTGGCGCGGTGCCGGGCGCAATGCGGATAGCGGGAGAGGGCGGACATGCTGCGGATCTGGGGGCGGTTGAATTCCATCAATGTCATGAAAGTCGTGTGGGCGGTGCGCGAAACCGGTGTGCCGTTCGAGCGTGTGGATGCCGGGCGGCAGTTCGGCATTGTCGATACACCCGACTATCAGGCGATGAACCCCAATGGCCTGATTCCGCTGCTGGACGACAACGGCTTCCTGTTGTGGGAATCGAACGTGATCGTGCGATACCTGGCGGCGCGCTATGCTGCGGGTACGCTGTATCCCGAAGACCTGCAGACACGCTTTACCGCCGAACGCTGGATGGACTGGCAGCAGACTCGCCTCAATCCGGCGACCAAGGGCAGTTTCTGGCAATGGATCCGCACGCCAGAAGCCGAACGCCAGCCAGCGCAGATCGAGGCGTCGAACGCGGTCACCGAACCGTTGATGGCGATCGTCGATGCGCATCTCGCGCGCCATCGCTACATGGCAGGCGAGCAGTTCACCATGGCCGATATCCCGATCGCATGCGAGATCCATCGCTGGAGCAACCTGCCGCAGCCGCAGGTGGAGCGGCCGCATATCGCTCGCTGGTATGCCGAGATGCGCGCCCGGCCGGCGGCACGTGAATTGCTGGACGCGCCGCTCTCCTGAACGCAGGCTTCTCACCCGTAGCGTCTGCCCGTGTCTGTCTGGTACCTCTACATCCTCGAATGCACGGGCGGCTCGCTATACACCGGTATCACCACCGATGTGGCGCGCCGCTTTTCCCAGCATCAGGCAGGGAAAGGTGCGCGCTATACCCGTTCGCATCCACCTCTTCGCATTGTGGGCACGGTCGCGTGCGGCACGCGTTCCGATGCGCTCAAGGCAGAGCTTGCGGTCAAGCGCATGACGGCTGTCGCAAAGCGTGCGTATTGCGCAAACCTGCCTGTTGTCCATCGAGACGACTGACACTGTCCTGTATGTTCCCAGAATGGTTCCGTGCACCCTACTTGAGTAGGGTATTTGGCAATGCAGTTCCCGCCGCCCTTCAGCTACTATCGAGCTCAGGTGTTGGGTCATATTCAAGAACAAAGCAGGGCCGGGGGCATGGTGACGGGGGAACAGAAGGCGCTGGAAATCGCCCATTCGCTCTATGAAGGGGTACTTGCGCCGGGCGGATGGGCTGGCGCGCTGGAGCAGATCCGCAGCCTGACGGAGTCCGCGTCGGCTTGCATGTTGCTGCGCGACCGGCAGACCAAGGCCGCGTTCATCAGCGACCAGTCGAACATCGACAAGCGGCTGCTCGAGGAATACATCGCGCATTACTATGCCTACGATCCCGGCTACGACATGGCGGACCGCTATGACGTGGGTGACTGGTTCGTCGATTACCGCGACCTGGATCGCAAGATCCTCCAGAAAGGCGAATTCCATCAGGAATTCCTGCGCGCATACGATCTCAATTCGGTACAGGCTACGCCGCTGCTGAAGACTGATCGCGTGGAGTGCTTCCTGTCGCTGCAGAGCGGCGATGATGTACGCGAGCGTGCCATGCCAGACCAATCCGCCATCCTGCGCTGGCTGCAGCCCCATTTCGAGCAGGCTGCCCGGCTGCGCCATCAACTGCATGTCCTGCAGCGCCAGGGTGAACTGGCGGTGCGCGTGCTCGATGCTTTCACTTTCCCGGTGCTGGTGGCGAATCAGCGTGGCGCTGTGCAACTGGGCAACCGCGCGGCTGAGGATTGGCTGGCGATCAAAGGGAATCCGTTTTCAGCCCAAGGCCTGCGGCATACGTGCAGCGGCGCAGCCGCCATGACTCAGGCGCTGTCGCAGGCATGTGCCGGGACGCACCGGCTTGCTACCGGTGGCGCGGTGCTGGAATATGGCGAGCCGCTGCAACGTTACTACATCGTCATCGTCCCGTTGCCCGACGCCATGGGCATGCAATTGCCCGGCCAGGATCCGCTCGCGCTGATCATGGTGCACGCGGCGCAGCACGAGAAGCGCCCTGTCGATCTGCTGCTACGCATGCTGTTCGGTATCTCACCGGCCGAATACCGCCTGATCGAAAAGCTGATGCAGGGGCTGCCGATCAAGACCTGCGCCTTCGAGCTCGGCATCTCACTAGAAACGGCGCGCTCGCATCTCAAGTCCATCTTCAGGCGCACGCAGACGTCGCGCCAGGTCGATCTGCTGCGGCTGGTGCAGCAGCTGGCCTATGGTTACTAGGATGTGCGCGGCGCGCTAACGTGCCGATGGGCCCTGGCCCGCATCCCCCGATTGCGGGATGTGGGGCGCGACAATACTCCCTACGATATCACCCCAGACTCGCCCAACAGTTGTCTGAGAGGAAGCACGATGAACACGATATCACCACGTCTGGACGTGTCGCCGCCTGCGCGCCGGGCCCGTAGCCGCTGGATGCATGCGGGCGTGGTGCTGTTGTCACTCGCCGTCTGCGGCACCGCCCACGCGCAAATGCGGATGTGGAAGCGCGGTGCGCCCGGAGGTTTCAACGCGGTACTGTATCTGCAGAACAGCGGTGGACAGGCCCAGCAATGCAATGTTTCCTGGGCCAACGCCAATGGCGGTTTCGGCGATGGCCTGACGGTCATCGTCCAGCCTGGCGAAACCAAGCAGATTCAGACCGGTGTGGTGGCCGTCAGCGAGAGCTACCGCTGTAACGTATACGTCGATCCGTTCAAGAAGCGCGAACAGGAACGTCTGGAGGCAGAGCGCCGCAAACGCGAGCAAGAGGCTTTGCAGCGGCAGCGCGAGGAAGAGGCCAAGCGGCGTAACCAGCAGATTTTCGGCAGCCGGCCGCAGCAGAACCAGGTCCAGGGTGGCACGCAGAACAATGCGGGTAGCTATGCGCCGTCGTCTTCGTACACGCCGGCACCGAGCTACACGCCGCCGCCCACGTATACGCCGCCTCCATCCACCACGCGGCGCACGCCGTCGACTTCCAACAGCGCGCGCAACCTCGCGGCGCTTGGCGCCGTGGCCCAGGCGTTCAGCGCAATGAGCGAGAGTTCAGCTGCCGCCGACGCAGCACGCGAACAGCGCGAGCGCTACGAAACCGCGCAGCGTGAGCGCCAGGCGGCTATCAAGGCGCGCAACATCGAAACCAACATGCAGCGCGCCATGCAGGAAGCCGTGAACGCGCCGGACGTCAATCCGTGGGGAGTGCAGTGAGCATGAGCAAGTCAATTCGCTGGTCTGCCACCGCGACCCTGCTGGCCGCATTGGTGGTGTCGGGATGCGCCAGCACCGGCTCCTACAGCTTTAAGAAAGATGAGGAAGCGTACATCCTCAGCGACATCGTGCCGCTGCGCAAGAGTGGACAGAACCAGAAAGCGCTGGCGCTGCTGCAAAGCCGCTTCAACGAAAAATGCGGGACCGGTACGCCGCTCGGCAAGCAGGCCTTCGGCGTGGCTTTCAAGAATACCGATCGGGCCGACATGTACGATGCCTGCGGCCTGCTGAACGCGCACATCGCCCAGTTGCTGCACGAGACCGGCGACTACAAGCGCGCCGTACCAGCGCTGTTGCAGGCGCTGCGCGACCAGATGTATCCGCAGGGCTGGAAATACGACCGACTGGAATGCAGCCGGCTGAACTACTACGGCTGGATCTACGAGGCCAAGCTGACGACGGTGCCGCTGCACCAGGCCCTGTACGAATCGATGGATCGCTCCGGGAGCGCGGATGCCAAGCGTTTCATGCACAAGTCCTATCTCTGCCGGCTCGATGAACATATGCAGCCAGATCAGGCTGCGGCGGTGCGCGACGATTTCGTCGCACAGGCTCGTAAGCATCTCGGTGAGGCTGGCGCTGCTGAAGCACAGAAATACGCTCAATTGATCCCCGGTGCGGCGCGTGATTCGGCACAGCGCATCATGATGCGGCGCTATACCGAGAAGTCGATCACGGAACTGCAGATGCGCGCGCAGCTCGCCACGCTGTATGCCAACGCCCTGAAGACGGTGCAGAAAAATAACTTGAACGCACCGGTCGAGAAAGATCCTTCGCCGATCGTCGAGCACTGGACGGGCAAGGTCGAGGAAGCTAACAAAAGCGTCAAGCTCTTTGCCGATTCCTGAGCTGTGATCGATAACGCGCGGGTGGGTGGCGGATGTTCCTATTCCGCCAGATCCGCCTCGCGCAGCCGCCGCTCGCATTCGTCCATCAGATCGAGTGCAATGTCCGACACGTAGTTGGGGGATAGCGCTTCCATCATTTCATGCGCCGTATACAATCCCGCCTCGCGCGACAGGGTGCCGGCCAGCTCGCGTGCCAGGGTATCGCTCAGCGTCGAGAATGCCTTGCGCTCGGCGTGCGGCATGGGCAGGTCATGGCGGGCCAGCCAGGAAGCGGCGAGCGTTGCGCCCTGCGCCTCGGTCAGCCATTGGCCATGTTCATAGAAGATCGACAGGCGCTCGGCCGTGAGGGCGAAGAGCAATGATTTTCGGGTGGTGAGGTTGAGATGGGCAGGCATGGAGGGAACACCGGACAGAAAACATCTGACGATGGCGCGATGATAGCCCATTGCCCGCCACGCGGCCGCTCAGCGCGGTCCGGACGGCCTTGGTTGTTCCGGCTGGGCCAGTTGGTGATAGGCGGCTTCAGCCACGGCCAGCAATTCCTCGCGTGGCATGCTGCCTGACAGGGCATAGCCGAACGGGCCGTCGACCCAGTAGAACACGCTGACTGCACCCTCGCGGGCAAAACGGAACGCAGTCTCGCGATTGCCTTCCGCTGGCCGGACATACAGCGTCAGCCGCTGCTGGCGCGTATTCTGATACATAAATTGCGCCGCTGGCGCCGGCCCGGCTGGTAACAGGCGCCCGCCGACCAGCTCGAATCCTTGCGCCTGAAGATGCGGGATGGCGACCGCATGGCCGAGCCGCTTCGACAGCCATTGCACCAGATGGGCTTCCTGGGATGCCGCAACTTCTACGGGATGGCGGACCTCCGGTGAGTAGGTGACGTGGGCCAGCGTGGCTTGCGTGCGCAGCTTGGTCGCGTAGCTGCGCTCGGTCGACGCTGGCCACATGCCTCGTACGCTGTAGCCGACCACGCCACCAAGTAGCAACCCGGCCAGCGCCGCTGCCATGCCGTATCGCCATTGGGGCGTGCGCCGGGCAGCACGCTGCAGATGCGCGGGAACAGGTGTTTCCAGCCAGCCATCGAAAGCAGCGTGCAAGGCTTCCTTCTGCAGCCGCCAGTCGCGTACCCGCGCCGCCTCATCGGGATGATGCGCCAGCCGCTGCTCGGCCTCTACCACCTGCTGTGGCGTCAGGTGCCGGTCGATCAGCGCATGCAGTTCGGAATCGAGCGGGGGCTTCATTTCACTACCTTCAGGTGGGCCGGGCCTGGGCCGGATTGCTGGGCCAGGATTTCGCGCAGCCGGTCGCGGGCCCGTGACAGCCGTGACATTACCGTGCCGATTGGAATACCCAGCACGCGTGCCGTCTCTTCATACGAAAGTTCTTCGAGTGACACCAGCAACAGGACCTCGCGCTGCTCGGGAGTCAATTGCGCCAAGGCGCGGTCGAGGTCGCGCAGCGCCAGCCGGTCGCCTTCGGTGCCGCGGACTGCGGGGGCGGCATGGGTGTCGTCGAGCGGACTGGTGAGCGGCCGCGTGCCGCGCTGCCGTATCTGGCTGACGAACAGGTTGTGCATGATGGACAGCAGCCAGGCTTCCGGGCGTGTGCCTGGGCGGAACAGGCGGAAGCGGGACAGCGCCCGTTCGAGCGTGTCCTGGACCAGGTCGTCGGCCGCATGCGTGTCGCCGGTCAGGGCGCGGGCGTAGCGGCGCAGGCGCGGCAGGTGCTCAGTCAGATCGGTCATGCGTGGTCTGCAGCGTGGCAGGTGTGGGGCGGGTGCCCCACACCGTCATCATAGTCCCACAGCGGTCACTTCGCCACGCGCCAGACGTTGTTGACGCCATCACCGGTCTTGTCGCCCGGTTTCTGGTCCTTGACCCAGTAATACAGCGGCTTGCCCTTGTAGGTGACCTGCTGCTGACCGTCGTCACGGGTAATCAGTCCGAAGTCACCGCTGACCGGGCCGCGCGCCAGCAGCGGCGGCCAGTTGGCGGCGCACTGGCCGTTGCATACGCTCTTGCCGCCGCTGTCACGGTCGAAGGTATAGAGCGTCATGCCGTTGGGGCCGACCAGCATGCCGTTGGTCATGGTGGCCGGTGCGGTGGCCTGGGCGCCGGGCATGGCGCCGCAGGCGGCGAGTACGATGGCGGCTGCCGAAGCGGCTGCCCAGCGCACGAACGGAAGAGAGCGTTGGGTTTGCATGGTGTCTCCTTGAAATATGGATGCCGCGGCGGTGTGCCGCTGCCGTTGTGACGGACGTTGCAACGGGTAAACGCAAACGGTCCATGGTTTATTCCCCGCCTCTGCGAATTTTTGTGCATGCGATGCAATCGTGCCAAACTGTTATCTGGCGGACATGCCCGCGCATGGCCCGCTTACCCCGGGAAGGAGTCGCCATGAGCCGCAAGACCCCAATTGAGCGCTACCGCAATATCGGCATCAGCGCGCACATCGATGCCGGTAAGACCACTACCACCGAACGCATCCTGTTCTACACCGGTGTCAACTACAAGATCGGCGAAGTGCACGAAGGCACGGCGACGATGGACTGGATGGAGCAGGAGCAGGAACGTGGGATCACCATCACGGCGGCGGCGACCACGACCTTCTGGAAGGGCATGGCCGGCAACTACCCCGAGCATCGCATCAATATCATTGACACCCCGGGCCACGTCGACTTCACCATCGAAGTCGAGCGTTCCATGCGCGTGCTCGATGGCGCCTGCATGGTCTACGATGCGGTCGGTGGCGTGCAGCCGCAGTCCGAAACTGTCTGGCGGCAAGCCAACAAATACGCCGTGCCGCGCCTGGCCTTCGTCAACAAAATGGACCGGGTCGGTGCCGATTTCTTCCGCGTGCACCGGCAGATCGTCGAGCGCCTGCGCGGCAATCCCGTGCCGATCCAGATTCCGGTCGGGGCCGAAGACCATTTTCGCGGCGTGATCGATCTGCTGAAGATGAAAGCCATCGTCTGGGACGAGGCCAGCCAGGGCATCAAGTTCAGCTACGAGGATATTCCTGCCGAACTGCTGGCGGAGGCACAGCAATGGCGCGACCGCATGGTGGAAAGCGCGGCCGAGGCCAATGAGGTGCTGCTGGAAAAATACCTGGCCGGCGTGGCGCTGACCGAGGACGAGATCCGCCAAGCGTTGCGTGCCCGCACCATC
The DNA here is from genome assembly GCA_035539795.1 of Burkholderiaceae bacterium. Lineage (GTDB taxonomy): Bacteria > Pseudomonadota > Gammaproteobacteria > Burkholderiales > Burkholderiaceae > Imbroritus. The sequence goes on along the minus strand of DATLHT010000433.1, from coordinate 1,277 downwards.
GCCGGTGAAATCGTGCCCATGCTGTGCGGTAGCGCGTTCAAGAACAAGGGCATCCAGGCGCTGCTCGATGCCGTGCTCGACTACCTGCCGTCGCCGGCCGATGTGCCGGCCATCCTTGGCCACACCGAGGACGGCGGGGAAGCGGAGCGTCATCCGAACGACGACGAGCCGTTTGCCGCGCTCGCCTTCAAGATCATGACCGATCCATTCGTCGGCCAGTTGATCTTCTTCCGCGTGTATTCCGGCGTGGTCAAGACTGGTGACCAGGTGTTCATCCCGTCGCGCCAGCGCAAGGAAAGGCTGGGGCGGTTGCTGCAGATGCACGCCAACGAGCGCAACGAGATCAAAGAGGTGCGGGCGGGAGATATCGCCGCAGCCGTGGGACTCAAGGAGACAGGCACTGGCGATACGCTGTGCGACCCCGCACACGTCATCATCCTCGAGCGCATGGTGTTCCCGGAGCCGGTCATCTCGCAGGCCATCGAGCCCAAGACCAAGGCCGACCAGGAAAAGATGGGCATCGCGCTGGGCCGGCTGGCGCAGGAGGATCCGTCGTTTCGCGTGCGCACCGATGAAGAGTCCGGTCAGACCATCATCTCCGGCATGGGCGAGCTGCATCTCGAAATTCTGGTTGACCGCATGAAGCGCGAGTTCGGCGTCGAGGCCACGGTCGGCAAACCGCAAGTCGCCTACCGCGAAACGATCCGCCGAGCGGTCAAGGATGTGGAAGGCAAGTTCATCAAGCAGTCCGGCGGCCGCGGCCAGTACGGTCACGTGGTGCTCGATGTCGAGCCGCAGCCGTCGGGTGGCGGCTATACCTTTGTCGATGCCATCAAGGGCGGAGTGGTGCCGCGTGAATTCATTCCCGCGGTCGATCGCGGTATCCAGGAGGCGCTGCCATCGGGGGTGCTGGCCGGGTATCCGGTGGTCGATGTCAAGGTCACGCTGGTGTTCGGCTCCTACCACGATGTCGATTCGAACGAAAACGCCTTCCGCATGGCAGGCGCGCTGGCTTTCAAGGAAGCGCTGCAGCGAGCCCAGCCGGTGCTGCTCGAGCCGATGATGTCGGTCGAGGTCGAGACGCCGGAGGAATTCACGGGCAATGTCATGGGTGACCTGTCGTCGCGGCGGGGCATGGTGCAGGGCATGGAGGACATTCCAGGTGGCGGAGGCAAGGCCGTGCATGCCGAAGTGCCGCTCGCGGAGATGTTCGGCTACTCCACCGCGCTGCGTTCTCTCACGCAGGGGCGGGCGACTTACACCATGGAGTTCAAGCG
>DATLHT010000432.1:0-2924 GCA_035539795.1 Burkholderiaceae bacterium | reverse complement strand
TGGAGCTGAGCATGCCCCGGATGCGGTCGGAGTCGCGCACCGAGGAGACTTCGGGGTTGGTCACGACCAGGGCCTCGTCGGCGAAGTGCATGGCGATCAGGGCGCCGCTTTCGATGCCGGCCGGCGAGTCGCAGATGATGTATTCGAAGCCCATGGCGATCAGGTCATTGATGACCTTCTCCACGCCTTCCTGCGTCAGCGCTTCCTTGTCGCGTGTCTGCGAGGCCGGCAGGATGAACAGGTTCTCGCACTTCTTGTCCTTGATCAGGGCCTGGTTGAGGTTAGCCTCACCCTGGATGACATTGATCAGGTCATAGACCACGCGGCGCTCGCACCCCATGATCAGGTCGAGGTTGCGCATGCCGACGTCGAAGTCGATCACGGCGGTCTTGTGGCCACGCAATGCGATGCCGGCCGCGAAACTAGCACTGGTGGTCGTCTTGCCGACGCCACCTTTACCCGATGTCACAACGATAACTTTTGCCATCTGCGCGTTCCAGAAAAATGGGTTTCAGATTACTTCATGCGAAGTGGTTCGAGAATCAGCTTGTCGTCCGCCAGCCGGATCTGCACGGGCTTGCCGAGCAGGGTGTCCGGAAAAGGCTGTTCGGACGTGCGGTAGATCCCGGCGATCGAAATCAGCTCGGGTTCGAGGCAGGTGCAAAAGATGCGCGCCTCGGTGTTGCCGCGCACGCCAGCCAGGGCGCGGCCGCGCAGCGGTGCATAGACGTAGATGTTACCTTCGGCCATGACTTCGGCGCCATAGCTCACCAGGTCGAGAATCACGAGATCGCCCTTGGCATAGATCTGCTGGCCCGAGCGCAACGGCTTGTCGATCAGCATGGTGCCGGGCGAGACCAGCGGCACAGGCGGCGACACGGATGCAGCGGGCGCGGCAGTTGCCGGTGCCGGCGCCGCGGAGGCAGGGGGCTCCTTGCGGGCCGGGCGGCGCGACGACTGGCTTTCGACCACGGGCAGCCCGCCCTGGCTGGCCCAGCCATGCTGTTCCGGCCGGGCCACGACGCCCACCGGGTGGGCCTGCAGGCTGCGCAGCAGGTCAGCGACCTCATCCAGCGCCACCGTTTCGCCGTCCTCGAGGGGACGCACATCGATGGCGACGATGTCGTTGGAAAAGAATTCGGGCGTTGCCGCAAAGCGCTGCGTCAGCTCTTCGCGCATGGCCGCCATGTCCGTGGTGCGCACCGAAAATAACAAGGCATCCACGGTTCCGCTTTTCAATTCAAAGCGTGCCGTTTTCTTCTGTGACATAAGACAACCAGTCTGGAAAGACTCAATTCTAACGGGGTTCCGCCGTCTGGCATGAAAAATGGGTAACAGGCTGTTATTCCAGCGGTGATGCGGGTGGTTATCGCGGGGGAATCGGGGCTGTCGGTCGCGTGGTTTTGGGACCGTCATTCCGGCGTGGCGTGATGGTAGGGCGCTTCGCGCAGAAAACGCGCGGCATGCCGGGCGCGGTCCTGCCATTGCATGGCGCGAGCGGTTTCGCCGCGCAGTTCGCAGGCGCGCGCCTGCAGCCACAGCAGCCGTGTCAGGCCCAGTCGCACATGGCTGCGCCGTGCGGCGCGCAGGCCGCGCTGCACGCAGCTCTGCAGCGGCGCGAGGGCGCCGAGATGCAGGCAGACCTCGCCAGCCAGCCCGGCGATCAGCGGTACCTGGCTCAGCGCCAGCGTGCTGGCCTGGCGAACAGCTTCCAGGGCATCCGTCAGCTGGCTGGCCGTCGCTTTTACCCCGCCCGATCCTCCTGAGGCGTACGCAATCAGACGTGCAATGACCGCAAAACCCTGCAGCCCGGTACGCTCGGCATGGGCCAGCAGCTGTGCAGCACACCGTCGGGCTTCGGCCATCTCGCCGCGATACTGGGCGCACATGGCGCGGCAGTACCACACCATGCCCGCTGTATGTTCGGGGATGGGATAGACGGGCGCGATTCCGGACGCGGAGGGGTACGCCGTGTCGCTCATGCCTTGCGCCCATGCCTGAGCGGCTCGGGCGATGGAAACCATATCGATGCCCGGTGTCGGGGCGGCATCGCGCCCGGCCGCCAGACGTGCCCACTTCTCGGTCTCGTTGGCTGCCGAAATGCACTGGCGGTAGCGGCCGCGCAGGAGCGATTCGGTGGCGCGGCAGGCGTGCGCAACCGCGCGCCATGGCGCGACACTCGCGTTGCGCATGAGGTGCGTTCCCAAGGCGCGCGCGGCCAGTGGTCCGCGCGCGAGCAGGCGCAAGGTCCACAACATGTGACGCACTTGCATGGGAATTGGCGTGGTCCCGGTGTGCTTGAGATGGCCGAGTAGTTGCACGGCCGGGCCGCCCTGATGATCGTCGCGCTGGCCGCGCAACAGGCGTGCGGCCGCCGCGAGGCCGAGCGGGATCTGCGCGCGCAGGCCAGCCGATAACCGCTCTGCATGCGTCATGGCATGTGCCGCACGCCGGTAGCAGTAGTGCGCGCGCACGATATGTCCAGCCGTCAGTTCCTGTTCGCCCGCGGCACGCCAGGCCGCTGCGGCCTGCCCTGGCTGACCGCCGCGTGCGAAGTGCCATGCGGCCTCGGTGTGGCACCCCTGCTCACGGCAACGCAGGGCGGCGATGCGATGCAGGCGGACAGCATGCGGCAGCGGCAGCCGCAGGCCCGCCAGATAGCGCTGCATGGGCGAGGCAAAGGACCAGCGCCCGCGCCCCGCGGAAACCAGGATGCCGGCTGCGGCGAGTGCCAGCGGAATGCGGCCGGCATCCTTGACAAGCCCACGGCACACCGCCATTGCATCGCTGCGCGAAAAACTGTCGCGATAGATAGCCAAGCAGGCGATCGCGCGCCGCATCGGCGGATCGAGCGCGTCGATCTGACGGACATGATCGCCAATCTCGTCGTGGCGCGGCGGCAGCCCGCTGGGTGCGGTGACAAC
>DATLHT010000431.1:0-6020 GCA_035539795.1 Burkholderiaceae bacterium | reverse complement strand
AGAATCTCCCAGCCCATTCCAGCCGTCCTGCAGCAAGTTCTGCAGTAGCCGCCTCGATCATCGATAGCAGCTACTGCAGGAGGCCTGCAGTGCACCGCAACCAACGCGCGGCACGTCGCGCATGAAGGCTGGAAGAAGATGGCATTGCACCTGATCAAGAGCAAGAAGCAACTCGAGGACCTGAAGCCCGGGGCCGCAACCCTGTACGACGGTGGCGGCCTGTGCCTCCTCCCGGCGAAGAAGGTAGGGGGGCACCCCGGTTGGCGTTTCAACTACACCTTCCAAAAGCTGCGCAAAACGATCAGCTTCGGGACCTACCCTCAAGTGGGTCTGGAGAAGGCCCGGGAACACGCCCAAAAAGCCGCGGAGTTGCTGGCCAAAGGCATGGATCCCAGCGCGGAGCGCAAGCGCGAGAGCGCAGCGATCCTGGCGCGGCGTGAAGCCGACAAGCTGGTCGCTGCTGGTCTGCCTGCCAAAGGGACGTTCGAGGAGGTTGCACGGCGGTGGTACGAGACCAAATGCAGCGGGTGGGTCGATGGCTATGGGTCGAAGGTCATCCGCAGACTCGGGATTCATGTGTTCCCGTTCCTTGGCCATCGGCCGATCCACGAGATTGAGCCTGCAGAACTCCTGGAAACGTGCCGACGGATCGAGAAGCAAGGCACGCTCGAGACTGCTCACCGCGCGTTGGAGCATTGCTCGCGCGTGTTCCGCTTCGCAATCGCCGAGTCGCTGCTGAAGACCGATCCATGCCGGGACCTGCGTGGCGCCCTCAAAGCGCCCGTGTCGACGCACTTCGCCGCCATCACGGAGCCACGGCAGCTTGCACAGCTTCTCCGTGACATGTACGCCTACAACGGGACTTACGTGGTCCGCTGCGCCTTGCGGCTGGCTCCGATGCTGTTCCTCCGACCTGGCGAACTACGCCAAGCCAGATGGGAGGAGTTCGACCTGGACAACGGCATCTGGTACGTGCCCTCGGTGCGAATGAAGCGGACCAAGCAGCAGAAGGCGACGGGGCAACCCCATTTTGTGTCGTTGCCTCGGCAAGCTGTGGCCATCCTGGAGGATTTGTTCCTCTTGACCGGGCGCACTGGGTTCGTGTTTCCCGCCGAGGGCAGAACCGGCCGCACGATGTCCGAGAACACTGTGAATATGGCTTTGCGCGCGATGGGTTACACATCCAGCGTTGTCACCGGCCACGGATTTCGTGCAACCGCGCGCACGCTCATTGCCGAGGCGCTGGAGATTGCGCCCGCGGTGGTTGAACTGCAACTGGCCCACGCGGTGAAGGACGAGAACGGCGAGGCCTACAACCGCACGGAATTCATCGATCGGCGCCGCGCAATGATGCAGGTCTGGGCGGACTACCTCGACGAGCTGCGTGAGGGGCGGGCGGACTTCCGAAACCACGCCGCACTGCCGGAATTTCGGCCTGTGACGCTGCGGCTGGAAGAGCAGAAGCCCCTGGTGCAAATCTACTCGGGTCCCACGGCCTGGGCGGCTGGACGTTGAGGAGGCCACATGGACACGCTCAACAGCTACGACGCGGTGTTTCCCGGCCTGGCCGAGACCGTTGCGGCTTGCGCGCCGAAACCGGGGCACAAGGCGCTGGTTCAGGCGTTGCGCCGCTTATCTGGACTGGAGGCGATCAAGCTGGTCGCCACCCGTGGGAGGGCAGACGGGATCTGCGTGGCCAAGCGGGGCATCTACGACGCGACTGGCGCGCAACTGCACGACGATCACAAGGCTTGGCTGCGCTTGCAGGTTGACGCGGATGGCGGCAATGCGCTTGCGACCCATGAGCGCCTGGTGGGAAGGGGCTTCAGGCTTTCGAGCACGGAGCTCACGATCCTCCATCTGGCGATCGACCACGGCGGCGACCAATCCAACTTCAGCAACGTCGAGCTCTGGTTGGAGCACGAACGCTTGGACTGCGAGTTGCTGCGCGCCTGGATCAGGCCTCGTGATGTGAGCGACCTCGTGGGCAATGCCGATGGATACGCCTTGCCCGACGACCAACGGACGTTGGTGAGACCAGCTCAGTATGCGTTGAAACGTGCAACCCATGTGGACCGCTTTGTGCGGGCTATGGAGGCCAACGACGCTGAGAATCTGAGGGCGGCGGGGCTGGGAATGGTCGACGCCTGGCCATGCAGGGGGCGTCGATTGTTCGAGGACTGGGCGGCCAGCAGTGCAGGCCGCAGTGGCGCGCGCTTCTGCGACTACTGGTTTGTGGAGTGCGTTGATTGGACCGACCCTAATACGTGCGCGCGTCAGATGGAGCTGCGGTTGGGCTCTACCTGCACAAAGCGGCTGGCCAAAGTGGATGCTGAATCGGGCGACGCCCAGGCCTTTTTTGGAAAGCTCCAGGCACTGGATCGCCGCTCGGGCCACAGATTCGGTTGGTATTTCCACATGCTGCGCGGAGACTGCGTGCGGTTTGCGTCAGGGTATCGGGCGCTGAAGGAGGTCGAGCGCGGTGCAGTGGCGTTGCCTGAGCCTGACCGCCAGGTGCTCAAGGCATGGGGCGACCGAAACTACGGCTTCTAAGACGCCGTGGGCGATGCGCGAGATGTACGCCGTGACTTCGGCCACGGTTCGCGCATCCTGTCGCCCAAGACCTTGCGGCAGGTCCGCTTGTAGGATCGATCCAACGCCAGGCAAGCGTGCACAGCTACGCCCACTGGTGCTGCCACAAGGGCGAGCCCCAGCGCCGTCCACGCGACGACGTGCCAAAGATCAGCGTTCACGCCTGCATTTTGCGCAGAATTCCATAACGCAGAAAGCCTCCGACGCGGCGCAGGCTCTCTGGATGGGTGCAGGTGATCTGCTGGCGCAGCATCCGCGAGACACAGCGCGAGCCACTGTTGCGGGCGCGGCTGCTGGCGGTCAGGGGGCGCTGGCAGCGGGAGGGCATCGTGTGCAACCTGATCGCCGAGAAGCTGGTGGACCTGACGGCGCTGCTGGGGCGACTGGGAACGGCCAGTCGGGATTTCAAGTAGCGCGGCGTTCGCAACAGGCTTAGCCGGGCCACATTGCCTCCTGCTAGCCGTTGAGGAGTCCGCAGTCGCCGGCCTCCGTAGTGTTTTCAGACTACGTCTCGGCGGAATCCTGGCTCTGGCGAGCGATTCCAACCAGAATGGGCGCAGAGGAAATGCGCCATGAACCATACCGCCGTCCTGACAGCCTACTCACAGGGCACGCTGAGCCGATCCGTTGCGATGAGGCACTTGGGGATCGACTGGTACGGCGATCTGCTCGTGCTGCTCAACCACCACGGAATCGCACGACCACGCATTTCTTCCGAGGATGAGGCGGTGATGCACGCGTCAATGCTCAGCGTGTTCAACACTGCAGCCAGAGAAGCGGCCGCATCAGATCCTGAGCATGGCGTGCACGATGGCACCGGTGCCCAAACGGAAGGGGACGAATGACTGGTGATCGGATGGTGAGCGCTGCAGGGAAGGGCCGCATGAGCCCAGATCGAAACGACGAGAGACTCTGCGTGCAGGTGGTGTCAGACCTGCACATTGAGTTCCTGGCCCGGTTTCCAGGTTGGCATGGCGTCATGCCCAATCCGCTGGCTGATCTGCTCATACTCGCCGGGGACATTGGGACCATCGATGAGGTGATCGAGCATTTCGGTGACTGGCCTGTGCCCGCATTGTGGGTGCTTGGGAACCATGAGTTCTATGACCAAGACATGCCAGAGGTTCGAGTCCGGGCGAAGCGTGCGGCGAAGCGCACGTCGTCGTTGGTGGTTCTGGACAACGATCAACTCGATCTGCACAACGACCAGCGGTACGACGAGTGCTTCTGCCCGCGCCAATGGCGGCTGAAAAACGTACGGATCCTGGGCTCGACGTTGTGGACGGACTACGCGTTCTCCAACGATGGCGCGGATCAGCGCAGTGACGCAGAGCGAATGGAGGAGGCGGGGCGTCAACTGAACGATCACCGCCTCATCCGCAACGGTGGCGTGACGTTCCGACCCGATGACGCATTGGCCGAGCATCACATCGCGAGGCGGTGGCTTGCATCCAAATTGCTGGAGCCGTTCGATGGGCGGACGCTGGTCATCACGCACCATGCCCCAGATCCCGGGTCGATTCATTCTCGCTTCTGTGGCAACCCTCTCAACAGTGCGTTCGTGTCGGCGTTGCCCGACCTGCTGTCGCAAGCAGACGTGTGGGTGCATGGGCATGTCCACGATGGCTTCTCGTACGAGTCGCACGGTTGCAGGGTTGTCGCCAACCCGCGCGGGTACCCAACAGGCGGGCGCTGGGCGCGCGATCCGTCTGAACTGCGGTTCGAGAACCCGTCGTTCGAGCCAGATCTGCTCATCAAGGTCTGATCAGAAGCGTGGGCCGTGCACGAAAGTGGCGGCCGCAACCGGACACGGCGAACGGGTCACTCTTCGTGAGCCTGGAGACGGATACCGGCGAGGTGCAGGTGATCTGCGGGGCGCAGCACTCCGGTGACGTAGCGCGAGCCTCTACGGCGGGCGCAGACGATGGCGGTCAAGGGCCGCTGGCAGCGGCAGCGCATCGTGTGCAACCTGGTCGTCGAGAAGCTGGTGGACCTGTCGACACTGCTGACGTGGCTCGGAACTGCGAGCCGAGACTTCAGGGGGCGCGGAGCAAGCAACGGCCCCAGCTGGCTCCGGTCGATATCCAACACTTTTTGTTGGGAGCTGTCGAAACCAACCGCCTCTAAACGGGGCGACATTGCGCTTTCGGATACAGGTCCGCAGGACCATAGAGGCATCGATGTACGCCGACCACACGGCGTGAGGAACCTCCATGGAAAACGCATCCGGCGCCTCTACACGACCTGCACATCCTCTGGGTTGCACTGGGGCGGTCCTTCTAAGCGCGTTGCCAACGCCAGCAACGAGATTTACAAGCCTGCATGCGACGTGCGTGCTGTCCTGATGGCTACTGCGAACGCCGCGAATGCCTACCTTGCCACGGAGCTCTCTGCGGCCGAGCGCGACGAACTGCTGGTCGGTGCACCACACACCGCGTTGGCTGACTATGCGGCCAGTTTGGAGGCCGACATTGCCTCAGGCCGGTTTGCGCCGCCGGACATGCCGGATGAGAGCCGAGGTGACCGTCACGGCAGCGAAGACGCGGGAGCGTCCACGCGGTACTCGACGCGGAAGGCGTGCGTGCACGGGATGCGGCCATGAGCGATCCACTGGATCTGGAACGGTGCGCGTACCGTGTACTGCTGCGTGCGGAGTTGTCGCTCGGCGTTCCGTTGGCGGTCGTGCTACCGGCACGAGATCGGATGACTTCAGGCACCCGCATCACGCGCGCTCGTCCTGGCCAACATGACCGACACGTCCCGTACAGCCCGCTCGGCGCGCAGCTGCGGGATGGGAAGATCGGATACGACGGTGTACGCGTGCGCCCCGAAATTCTGTGTGAGTGGCACGTTGCGATGGGTGATTGGAGCGCCTACGCGTCACTGCTACGAGCGTCGCCAGAGTGCATTGCGCACTTGCTCAGTGGCTGCCATGTGGCTTCACCCGATCCTGCGATGCTCGCGGAAGCACAGAAGCTTGCGCGGATCGTGCTGGCAGTACGGAAGGCTGAGGATGCCGTACGTCAGACCACGTCCGATGTGTCGGCTGGTCGCGTCAGCTACCTTTGACCGGTGGGCGCGTTATGCGGATTCCGTTGGAAGTGGACACGCGATTCGGCCCTCACGGACGCTGAAGCCTGTGATGGCCCTGCTCTGTCGAGGGGCGGTTTGCGTGACATCCTGGGTACCCGCAGTCGGCCAAGAGCGGTCGATCGCGGGTGACGGCTTTGGGGCTGCCTGTTCCAACTTGGAAGGCTTGCCACTCATGAAGTGATGCATCGGGTTACTGACCCTGCCTCGTTTCCACGTACATCAAGTCATGCAGCCAAGCGGGTGCTCTCCCAGATCACTGGGGGCAGGAAGCCGTTGGCCGAGTGCAAGCGCTGGCGGTTGTACCAGCCTTCGATCCAATCGACGATGTCTAGCCT
>DATLHT010000430.1:0-3843 GCA_035539795.1 Burkholderiaceae bacterium | reverse complement strand
TCTGGGTACCCCCCATGGAGACGATCATGAAAACATTTGCGAAAGCTGCTGCAGTCATCCTGGTCGCCGGAACCTTCGCGGGCTGTTCCGGCATGACCGAAAAGCAACGCAACACAGCTGTCGGTGCCGGTATCGGTGCGGTTGGCGGTGCCCTCGTGACCGGCAGCGCAGCCGGTACCCTGGGCGGCGCCGCGCTCGGCGGCGTCGTGGGGAATGTGGCAACCGACAAGAAGTAATTGCATGCGTGGCCCCCCGCTGAAGGGGGCCCAGTTTTTCGGCTCGCATCTTTGACAAGAGATGCGAGCATTGCCATTTCAATGCATCACGCCTCTCCTTTTTTTTGAGAAAAAACGTGAATCGCGTTTCCCCTCGCCCTGGCGTAGATGTCGCTCTGCGCACATCTCACTCTAGTTTTCAGTGCAGTCATTGAGCAAGGCCCCACGGCGGGGATACGATGTGCTCTTTTTCATCGCACATCATGCTTGGTATTAACAGCGTTACCGGAAGAAAATACTCCAGAACCCCTGCACCGCACCAAGCGGCCTCGACGGGGAGCAGCTCATCCCTCGCTCCAAAAAAGAAGACGGCCGCAACGCTTAGCAGGAATAAGGCTTTCTATCAGCCACAAACCGCCCACAGGTTTGTGTGCGCCCGTGCGAGCAACGAGACGCTCCCGCCTCACCCGGCGCTTCCAGTCGATGATGCCGCCCTTCCGACGACGGCACATCCGGAACGCGACGAGGCACGGCAATCCATTACCCAAGCCGCACCGGATGATTTTCAAGAACCCAGCCTTGCGGAAGTACAGTCGTTCAATTACTTGCTGAATCTGGTGCGCTTCGAAAATCAGGAGGGCATGCCTCGGAAATATCATCTCGCACGAGACTGCGCAAAGCTATTTGGGGTCGAGTTTTACCCTGAAGAAAGGATGAAATCCCCGGAGAATTCCAGGCTGGTCGCGCAGCAGTTCAACAGAAGGTGCTTCCTGCGCCAGTGTTATTTGGATCCGAGACTGACCGGCCTCAGTGAAGGCGGCAGGAACGATGTCCTGACGCTGTTGCAGTATGCGCGAGGCTATCTGAAAGATTTGCAGACCTGACCAACAGGCCCGCGTACGGGCCGTGGCGCCGGCATCCAACACGCTGGGAGCCGGCACAGCCACTTTAGATTAAAGAAGTTTTTCCGTTTATAAGCGCGCCCACTGGCTGCCCTTTCAACAAACGTGACGCATTAGAATCGGCATCGCGAAGCCGTGCTGCCATTACGAGTCAAAGAGTGGCACCCACACTTGGAAAAAATGTGCGCGCCGGAGCACTGCAGTCTAGCTTTTCGATATCCGGCGCACAATTGACAAAGCCTATCCACTCCCGTACATTTCGCCCATCCGGCCAGGAGAGCGCGTCCAACGCACAACGGACGCCGCCGAAGGGGATCACCCATAAACTCTCAGGCATCAAGGACTGATCGGATCGAACCTTAACCGGTTCGCACTCTGGAGAGCGGCAGCATCGACTGCCCACCGAAGGGGCCCCAGACCGCGCAGCGTGTCCGTCACGCGCCGGCCTGCAATCTCTCAGGTACCGAGGACAGAGGGGTAGCCTTGCATGAATCCGTCCGCCACGTGAGCGGCGCATGCAGGAATTCCCTTTTGGCTATCGGACTCCTGAGATGACTTCTTCCGCCCCGCTCAAGCACACACCGCTCAACGCCACCCATCGCGCTCTCGGCGCCCGCATGGTCGATTTCGGCGGGTGGGACATGCCCGTCAACTATGGCTCGCAGATCGAGGAGCACCATGCCGTGCGCCAGGATGCCGGCATGTTCGACGTGTCGCACATGTGCGTGGTCGATCTGGAAGGCCCGAACACACGCGCCTTCCTGCGCCAACTGGTCGCCAACAATATCGACAAGCTGCAAACGCCGGGCAAGGCGCTCTATTCCTGCATGCTGAATCCGCAGGGCGGCGTGATCGACGACCTGATCATCTATTTCTTCCGCGAAGACTGGTTCCGCGTGGTGGTCAATGCCGGCACCGCCGAGGGCGACCTCGCCTGGATGCGCGAGCAGAATGCCGCCCTGGGTACCGGCGTGACCATCACGCCGCGCCGTGACGACAACGTGCCGGACGGCATCGCGCCGTTCGCCATCATTGCGATCCAGGGTCCGAACGCCCGCGAAAAAGTCTGGGCGGCCTTCCCCGCGACGCGTGCGCCCAGCGAGGCGCTCAAGCCATTCAACGCAGCCTTCGCAACCGAGCCGGGCATCGGCGAAATCATGGTGGCCCGCACCGGCTATACCGGTGAAGACGGTTTCGAGCTGGTGATTCCCGCCAATGCAGCCGAACACGCCTGGAACACACTCAAGGACCAGGGTGTACGCCCCGCCGGGCTCGGCGCCCGCGACACGCTGCGCCTCGAAGCCGGCATGAACCTGTACGGCCAGGATATGGACATCCACGTGTCGCCGCTCAACGCGGGGCTCAGCTGGACCGTGGACCTGCAGAGCGAACGCGATTTCATCGGCAAGGCCGCCCTGCAGGCACAAGGCCAGACGCAGCAGTTCGTCGGCCTGATCCTGCGCGAGAAAGGCGGCGTGCTGCGCGCCCACCAGGTGGTGGCAACGCCCGCCGGCGACGGCGAGATCACCAGCGGCACCTTCAGCCCGTCGATGCAGCAGTCGATCGCCTTTGCCCGCATCCCGACCGGCATCGCCATCGGCAGCGATGTGCATGTTGTCATCCGCGACAAAAAACTGACGGCTACTGTGGTTAAACTGCCGTTTGTGCGCAATGGCAAGGCGCTCGTCAGCTGAAAGATTTTTGAACCGAATCATTTACGAACATTCCTCTTTGGAGCACGCATCATGACCCTCCCCGCCAACCTCAAGTACACCGAGTCGCACGAGTGGATCCGCACCGAAGCCGACGGCACGCTGACCATCGGCATCACGGACCACGCGCAGGAAGCGCTCGGTGACATCGTGTTCCTGGAACTGCCGGAAGTAGGCCGCGCCCTGAACGCCGGCGACGCCTGCGCCGTGGTCGAGTCGGTGAAGGCGGCTTCGGACATCTACGCGCCGGTGGCGGGTGAAGTCGTGGCCGTCAACGAAGACGCGGCCGGCTCGCCGGAAAGCGTCAACGCCAACGCCTTCGATGCCTGGCTCTTCAAGCTCAAGCCGGCCAACGCCGACGACGTGAACGGCCTGATGTCGGCCGACGCCTACCAAGCTGCCATCGGCGGCTGATCCACCGGCGGGGCTCATGCCCCGCCCGAACGAACCACTGCACGAACGACTGCAACACAGCGCTGACCGAGGTCTTGCCATGAACGCTCCCTTGCCTGCTTCCGCCACCGGCACGAATGCCGCACGCCCTACCCTTGCCGAACTGGAGGCGCGCGATGCCTTCACGGCACGCCACATCGGCCCCGATACTGCCGAGCAACGCACGATGCTCGACGCGCTGGGCTACAGCAGCCGGGCCGCGCTCATCGATGACGTGGTGCCGCCTGCCATCCGCCGCGACGCGATGCCGCTTGGCGAATTCGCGCAACCGCTGCCAGAACATCTCGCGCTGGCCCGCCTGAAGGGTATCGCGCAGAAGAACAAGGTCTTCAAGAATTTCATCGGCCAGGGCTACTACGGCACGCTCACGCCGGGCGTGATCCTGCGCAATATCTTCGAGAACCCGGCCTGGTACACCGCCTACACGCCGTACCAGCCCGAGATCTCGCAAGGCCGCCTGGAAGCCATCCTGAATTTCCAGCAGATGCTGATGGACCTAACCGGTCTCGACATCGCCAACGCTTCGATGCTCGACGAAGGCACGGCCGCGGCGGTAGCGAT
>DATLHT010000429.1:0-25142 GCA_035539795.1 Burkholderiaceae bacterium | reverse complement strand
CTGCAAGGCTGGCGAGGGCCGGCCGTCGTGCCGCCGAATGGCCGCACGGATCCGCGCCGATAGCTCCTCGAGATCGAATGGCTTGACCAGATAGTCGTCCGCGCCGAGGTCGAGCCCCTCGATCCGGTCGCGCACCGTGTCGCGCGCCGTGATCATGATCGCCGGCGTCGTCGTGCGCCGCTCGCGCAGCCGGCGCAGCAGCGTATCGCCGGTCAGTCCCGGCAGGCCACGGTCGATCAACAGGCACTGGTAGTCGTGCGTCGCCAATGCCGCCTCGGCGTGATCGCCGCGCGTCACGCGGTCCACGACATAGCCGTCGAGCCTGAGCCACGACTCGATCGACTCGCCCAGGGAAAGGTCGTCTTCGACGAGCAGGATACGCATGCGGCCGATTATACGGGCGGAGATGAAGCGAGGCTGAAGGCCACGCGTCAGGCGCCCGCTTCGGCCCAGGGATCCCTCGGTCACCTCTGCGATCCACCGGGTGCCTTGACTCCTTCTGCAGCAGGCGGTTCGCCTGTCGGCCCACCGGCCGCCTCCACGCCCTGCAGCACCGTCGCATGTGACGCCGCCAGCCGCCAGGCCCCATCGTGCATACGCCACACGCGCGTATAGCGTACCTCCTCCGAGATCACACCGCGCTTTCCCGCCCCGTTGACCAGCACCAGCCGACGCACCCGCGACACCACCACCGCCGTACCGCCCCAGATCTCGACATGCCACTCCAGCAGGTCGAGCCCCACCAGTTGCTCCACCAGCAGGGCAAAGTGCGACAGGATCGCTCGCTTGTCGTACACGCAGCCACTCGCATCGACCACGATGGCATTGTCGTCCAGCAACGTGGCGAGCGTGCGCAGCGAGGAATTCAGCAAGGCGCGGCGGAAGCGGTCTTCGGCGACAAGTGGCGACACAGGATGATGAGAGAGATCGGTCATAGGGTTCCCGGCAGCGCAAGACACCGGCTGCAGCACCCCACATGCTCCGCCATCGCGCCAGACGCAACGCTCAGAAATATTCTGTTTTGGAATAAATTTGAAATTGCTGAATACTCGGCCGCAATGCCATTCGCCGAATTCACTCCAGCATTTCACCAACCATGCGCCACGCCGTGATCTCCAGGGGATTTCATGCCCAGACTCAAATCTTCTCAATCACGGCCGCCTCACGTCTACACGAGCACGACGCAAGGATCTCTCAAACTTTCCAGCAGCTGATCAACTGGACAGTTAAAACATCAGCGGGGTGGTTGATCGCCTCTGAACCGGGTTTTTGCAGAATGCGGCCATGGCCTACGACCCGGTAAAACAAGCGTTTTCTGAACGGCTCCGCCTCGCCTTGCGCGAGCGTGGAGTGGCCGTGCGTGGGCCGACTGATCTGGCATTGCAGTTCAACTTGCGGCATCGTGGGCAGCCTGTTTCCACCCAGGCAGTGCATAAGTGGTTGAGTGGCAAGGCGCTGCCGACCCGAGATAAAGTTGAGACGTTGAGTGAATGGTTGAGGGTCCAGGAATGCTGGTTGTTGTTTGGAGTGAACCCCGGAGATAATGGTAGCGATGATGAGGGGCCGGATCAGTTACAGCCAGAGGTATCTCGGTTGATGGCCAACATCTGGAAACTGACGTCTCGGCAACGAGCACTGTTGGAGGCGTTGATAGGGGAATTTCAAGGTGATGCCGTGAATCACAAGATCGAGTAAATCGCAAGTAAATACCTGTCCGTTCCACCACCCAACTCAAGCCTCGTCCTCTTCTGAATCGCGCTGATTATCTTTAAAAGAGAGTCGCGCACCTCGTGGAATTCTCGATTCGTAATAGCCACTACGAGCGCTTGCCGAAACGTGCATACGCTGACGCTGCATGGGCTTCTCTCCCGTGAGTTCAAACCCCTGTGCTTCAGCCTGCATGCGTACATATCCGCGAACCATTTTTTCAGTATAGGTGTACCATCCTGCGCGATTTTCGACAGACTGGAGAATCGCTCCATACCCTTTATTCTTCAGCTTACTTAGCGTTTTGGTAAAACCAGCGCGATCCATCACATCTTGACGTTCTCGTTTCTCTACAATCGCCATGTATGATGCGTACATCGCTCGAGTATCACGCCATAAGTCCTCGCCATCAGCCGTTGCCCAAACAACGTCCTCCATTTCTGGCCCACGATGCAAGACTGCATGACGATATGGTTCTTGCAGCCACATACTAACCATTGCAACCGCCTTGAGTAACCCTAACTGATAGTGCTCCATCGTAAGCACTTCACACACATCCACATCATCCGCAGCTTGCCAGAGCATAGCCTCTGTAATGAGATGTATGTAATAGGGAAAGCCGTCGGACACAATAGCAACTCGCCACGTAACATCGTAGTCAACATCAAGCCCCAATTTCTGAGCCGCTGCCATTACCACCTCGCGTCGCGCATCCCAACCAAGTCGTCCAAGCTCAATCTGCGCCAGCTGTCGAGTTGCTGAGTGGTGCGCACCCAATAGCTCGCTAACTGATTGGCCAACACCTGTGAAAATGATCTTCAGAGCAACTCCTCGATCCCCGAGATTTTTCAGGAGAGAAGCAAACTTGTTTCTCTCTTCTATGCTACTAATCTGATCAAATTCATCAATGACTACTACAGGGGACCGGGAGTGTACGGCAGCGACTTCCGCAAGCAAATCAACAGCATCCCCGACGGACGATAGCTGCGCAGTCACTTCTTTGACACTGAGCTCTTGACCCCATGACCATTTAAGGCCCCGCCAGTCCAAAGCAAGACCCCGCACTGTCTTACTAGTGTGTAATCGCGACCGACCTAACGCTTGGTTGGCGATATTGGCGACCATACTGACAAAGGTCTCATCCTTCGCCCCACCAACGAAAATAGGCTCTGCCTCTGCGCTCTGATACAGGTATGCAGCCGTGGCCGCTAGAGAACTCTTTCCGACACCACGATCTCCATAGATAAACACACTCCGCCCGGTCGCAAACAACGCTCGCTTAACATCCTGCAACTCACTCTCGCGCCCTTTCAGAGACTCGATGCTTTTAATGGGTTGGGACGGCGAGACAACATCTGCGATGAGCTCCCCTAGCTCCTGCTCGCTATATCCTTGAATAGTCATTGTGTGTTCTATTCCTCGATCAACATGTTCTGCTGGACATTGTATGAGACTCAGTAAGTGCCGCATATGCGACTTAAGACGCAAAAACCCGATCGAAGAGATTCAACCTGAAGGCTTTTACCCAGCCTCTTCATGCTTGGCCTAACCGATGCAGCGTTCGATTTGTGACGGAAATACCCGTCAATAATCGCAAAATATGCGGTAATTGTTGCCATTATCGTCAGAATATCCAATAATTACCGTATGAAATACGGTAATTACACCTACATCTGGCAGGCTCCGACCTGGCCCCACTGGCACTACGACCTGACCACCCTGGCCGGGCCATTGGGGCAAGTGAGCCATGCCCAAGGCCTGCTCCTCGGACGTCTGGCAGACGTCGGCATGACTTTGCGCAGCGAAGCCAGCCTCGCTGCGCTGACAGACGATGTCGTCAAGACCAGCGAGATCGAAGGCGAGCATCTGAATGTGGCCTCGGTGCGTTCATCTGTCGCGCGCAGGCTTGGCGTGGATGTGGGTGCGCTCGCGCCGGTGGATCGCCACGTTGAAGGTATCGTGGAGATGGTGCTGGATGCCACATTGAACTGTCACGCTCCGGTTTCGCGTGAGCGGCTGTTTGGCTGGCATGCGGCGCTGTTCCCGACCGGTTACTCGGGGCTTTCCAAAATCACCGTGGCGGACTGGCGGGACGATTCGAGTGGTCCGATGCAGGTGGTATCCGGCCCTATCGGACGACAGCACGTACATTACGAGGCACCACCTGCACAGCATCTGGCAGCGGAGGTTACCCGCTTCCTCAGTTGGCTCAACAGCGAGACGGTGGAACCACCGTTGATCAAGGCCGGTCTTGCGCATCTGTGGTTTGTAACGCTGCATCCCTTCGATGACGGCAATGGCCGGATCGCGCGTGCAATTGGCGATCTTTTACTGGCGCGTGCCGATAGCAGTCCGCAGCGTTTTTACAGCCTTTCGGCACAAATCCAGCGCGAGCGTAAAGCGTATTACGACATTCTGGAGCGCACGCAAAAGGGTACGCTGGATATCACGGAGTGGCTGGCGTGGTTCCTCGCGGCGTTGCACGCCGCAATCGAGCAAGCCCAGCATGCGCTTGACGCAGTGCTGATGAAGGCGCGCTTCTGGCAACGCTTTGCCACCACGCCGATGAACGCACGTCAGGTGAAATTATTGAATCGTCTACTGGATGGTTTTGATGGAAAGCTGACGACGAGTAAGTGGGCTGCGATTGCAAAGTGCTCGGCAGATACGGCACTGCGCGATATCAACGAACTGCTTGCAGCCGGTGCGCTGCGCAAGTCAGCCGCAGGTGGGCGCAGCACCAGCTATGAGCTGAATGATATGAAAAATGAAAGGTGACGTAGCCACGCCGAGCCGGCTTGACGTCGTTACCCGGGCACCGCATGCTGACGGCGTCAAGAATAAACAGGGGCTAGCTGTATCGGGGTTTTACTGTTTTTTGTAAGGAGCAACCTCATGTACATCCCTCCCGGCTTCAACACCGTCACCCCCTACTTCATCGTGCAGAACGCCGAACGCCTCATTGCCTTTCTGGTGAACGGACTCGGCGGTACGGAGACCTTGCGCTCCGTCCGCCCCGATGGCGGCATCTCCAATGCACAGATACGGCTCGGCACGTCGACGGTGATGGTGGGCGAGAGCAACAAGGAATACCCGCCGATGGCGAGCACCTATTACTTCTATGTGGACGATGCCGATGCGGCAGTGGCCCGTGCGCTGCAGCATGGTGGCGAACTGGTGATGGAAGTCGATGACAAGCCCTATGGCGACCGGCAGGGTGGCGTGCGCGATCCGAGTGGCAATATCTGGTGGATTTCGCAGCGGATGGTGAAAGGGCCTTATACGGTATGAGTATGCCCTACGGATGATTGGCATCCGGTTCTCGCGAGAGTGTGCTGATCGAACCTGGTGTCGATAATGTGGCGCCCCCCGGCCGACATCCGTCGCCAAATGCACGGTGTGTCCGTCATGATGGACAATAGCAGGCAGCCTTCGGCTCCACCCGGACGGTGGATGTCATAACAAGATCAATACCGAATCATCAGGAGGACACATGGCGGAGCAGATGCTCATCGGCCCGGTGCTGTCGTTTCGCGGCGTGGGGAAAGGCAATGTCTGGCGCGTGACGGCGCTGATCGGTATCCGCGAGGATGCACCGTTGCCGAAGCTGCTGGTGGAAGGCCGCGATGCAGGCCGCCCGCGCGAGCTGTTGCGGTTCGGGAAGGAGCGCTATCTGCGCTATGACCTGGCATGCAAGATGGAAGCGCAGGAACGGCGCGTGGAATACGGCATTGCCGGCGGACCGGTCTGGCACTTCACCGTGCCGGCCGTCGATGCTGCGCCGCGCATGGCATATGTGTCGTGCAATGGTTTCTCGGATCCGAGCGGCATGCGCAAGCTGGTGCGTCCGGCCAATATGGTCTGGCAGGATCTGCTGGAAAGCCACGACCGTCTGCTACGCCCGGCCAGGCAACTGCTCGACAAGGAACAGTTGTGGCATGAGCGTCGGATCCACGACAAGGGCCTGCAGCGTTTTCATCTGCTGCTGATGGGCGGCGACCAGATCTATTTCGATTCGATCTGGGAGGACATTCCCGCACTCAAGCACTGGGTCAGCCTGTCGCGCACGGAGCAACTGGCATTCAAGGTTCCGGCCACGCTCGAACGCGAGATCGAACAGTACTATTTCACGCTCTACCGCCAGCGCTGGCTGCCCGAGAAACGCCAGCCGTGGGACGCACCGGAACCGAACCGCGATGCGGCCGATGCCCTGGCCCGCATGCCCACGGTGATGATGTGGGATGACCATGACATCTTCGATGGCTGGGGCTCCTACAGTTGCGCCATGCAAGGGTGCGAACTGTTCCGCGTGATGTTCCGCCATGCACGCCGTGCGTTCTGGGTGTTCCAGATGCAGCATGCGCTCGACGATCTGCCGACGCTCGAGGACGATACGCCAGCTGGTTTCCAGAGCAACGATCCGCTCTATCGGCCCGTTGCCTGGAGTACGGTGTTGGCGCGCGACCCGCTCGCGCTGCCGATGCTGGACGATCAGCCTGGCTTCACCTCCGTGTACCGGCTGGGGCCGCTAGCCCTGGTGGCGGCCGACCTGCGGACCGAGCGCTCGCGCACCCAGGTGATGGGCCCGGAAACCTGGTCCCGGCTCAAGCAGTGGCTTTCCGCCCTCCCCGGCGCGGATCAGCCGGCGAGCCGGTCTCGCAGGTCCGCGGAGCCGCGTTGCGAGCATCTGCTGTTCATGTCGTCGGTACCGGTGGCGCATCCCAAGCTGTCGCTGGCGGAAGGGTTGCTCGATACCTTCGGACAGGATCATGTGATCGACAGCAGTGCCGATGACCTCAAGGACCACTGGTCGCACGACGACCACGAAGGCGAGCGCAAGCGCCTGCTCGAAGTCCTCTCCGGCGTGGCGCGCGACAAGCGGCTGCGAGTCTCGCTGGCCTCCGGCGACGTGCATGTGGCGGCATGGGGCACCATGGTGCGGCGCGACCTGCCGCTCACGGAGACGTGGGCGCAGATCCACCAGTTCACCTCGTCGGCGGTGGTGCATCCGTCGCTGATGGGCGTGGCGGAACGCTTGTTCCTGTCGCTGCTGAACAGCATGGCGAGCAAGGCGCAGCATATCGACGTACAGTACACCGTGGAGATGATGCTGTTTCCGGGGCACAACAAGTACGTGATGCCGGCCCGCAACTGGCTGGCGCTGGAAGCGGACGATGGCGGCAAAGATGGCCGCAAGCTCTGGGCGACGTGGCGGTGTGAGACGGAGACAGGGTTCTCGAATCACCTGCTGGCCGTGCCGCCTGCTACGGCGGGCTGAGCACGGTGGCCGATAGATCGAGTGGCACGGGCAGCGTCACGTATGGCACAGGCATTTCCCGGTGCCTGATTTGCCGGCATCGACGCCGCCCGATCTGGTACGACAGGAGGACATGCCATGACCTTGCACCTGAAACGCGCCTACGACCCGCCCGCCGCCAGCGATGGCTACCGCGTGCTGGTCGACCGCCTGTGGCCGCGCGGCCTGACGAAAGAGGAAGCGCATATCGACCTGTGGCTCAAGGACGTGGCGCCGAGCACCGAACTGCGCAAGTGGTACAACCACGATCCGGCCCGCTGGACGGAATTCGGCGAGCGCTATGCGGCAGAACTGCGTGAGCATGAGGCGGCCGTAGACGAACTGGCGGCGCTCGTGCGCGAGCGGGTGGTCACGCTGGTGTATGCGGCCAAAGATACGGCGCACTGCCATCCTCTGGTGCTGAAGACGTTCCTGGAACATCGCAAGCGTCGCAGCTGACGCGACCGTTCCACACACCCCACCCGTACCCAGCCCACGCTGTCGGCCTACACCGGCTCGCCCGATGCATGGCTCGAGAAGAACGTGATGACATGGCCGGCGGGCTCGCGCACGGTGAACACTTCGTGGCCGATGGTCTCGCGCGGTTCGATGGCCGAAGGCGCCAGTCCGCGCGCGACGAGTTCGCGGTGCGTTGCATACAGATCGTCCACCATGAGGTCGAACGCAGCATCGCCTGTGGTCACCTCTTCCTGCGCCATGAGTACGAGATGGGTGCCGCCGCGCAATTCATAAATCGAAACGTCAGGACCATCAAAAATCGGCCGCATGCCGATGGCGCGCATGAAGCGGGCGGACTCGATCATACGATCCGTGCGCAGCACGACATGCGCGACGGCGACAGACGGACGGGGGTCAGTCGATTCCATGGCGCTGCACTCCTCGTGATCCGGCAGCCGTGCACACGCCCGGCGCGCTGTGCTGCATCAATGGCTCCGGCTGTGCTGTCGGAAGCATTCCTGATCTGTACGCACAATGGCAGGTGCCGGAGAGACACCTGCCATTGTAGGAGCCGCCATGCCACTGCGCCATGCCTGCCGCATGTGCGAACGGGCGGGCTGCGGTCGCCGGAGGAGAGAGAAACGCTTTGCCGCTTACTTGCCCTGCGTCAGCGTGGCGTAGCTGGTCATCAGGTTGCGATAGTCGGGGATGTGATTCGAGAACAACGTACCCAGCCCTTCGACGTCGTTACGCCAGTCGCGGTGCAGTTCACAGGCCGCGCCGAACCATGTCATCAGCTGTACACCGGCTTGCGTCATACGCTCCCATGCGGCATCGCGTGTGATCTGGTTGAACGTGCCAGAAGCATCGGTGATGACGAACACATCGAAGCCTTCCTCGATGGCGGACAGCGCCGGGAAGGCGACACATACCTCGGTCACTACGCCGGCGATGATCAACTGGCGCTTGCCGGTGGCTTTGACTGCAGCGACGAAATCCGGATTGTCCCAGGCGTTGATGTTACCTGGGCGTGCGATATACGGAGCCTCGGGAAACTGTGCCTTCAGCTCCGGCACGAGCGGGCCGTTGGGGCCGTTCTCGAAGCTGGTGGTCAGGATGGTGGGCAGCTTGAAGTAGGTGGCCATATCAGCTAGTGCGAGCACGTTGTTCTTGAACTTGTCCGGTTCGATGTCACGCACGAGAGACAGCAGGCCGGCCTGGTGATCCACCAGCAGCACGGCGGCATTGTCTTTATCGAGTCGAACGTAAGGCTTGGTCATGGTCATGCTCCTTGGGTAAGAATCCGCCGTGAAGACGGGATGCAGCGCGGCCACCGGACCGGTGGCACAGCGCGATGCTGATTGGCCATCCTCGGGAATGGCCGGAGACAGGGCAAGCCGAGCGAGCCTGGTGGGCCCTCTCCGCATCGCCATGCATGTTGTCGAATGTGATTGACAGTGTGACGGCAGCCGGGCGGCCGCTCCGCCGGAGGCCTATCAGCGCGTGTGCGCCTGACAAGCCTCCGGTCGGAAGCTGACAGCTTATGAAGCGTCAGCCGCGACAGTCTCCCGTGACATTTCACCGAAACGGCCGGCGTGGAAGTCCTCGATGGCCTGGCGGATCTCGGCCTGGGTGTTCATGACGAACGGCCCATGACCGACCACCGTTTCCTCGATCGGCTCACCCGACAGCCACAGCAGCGTGGCATCGTTGTTGGCCTCGATCTCCACTTCGGTACCGGCACGCGCGAAGTGCACCAGCTGGCCTTCACGCACCACTTCGCTGCCATTCAGCATGACCGTTCCGCGCAATACCACCAGTGCGAGCGTGTGGCCATCGGTCGCGGTGAAGCGGCTCGTGCTGCCTTGGGTCAGCCGCACGTCCCACACATTCATGGGGGTATGCGTCCGTGCCGGCCCGCGCCGGCCATCGAACTCGCCCGCGATCACGCGCACGCGTCCCGCGCCATCCGGCAGCTCTACCGCCGGGATATCGGCATTCAGCAGGGTCTGGTAGCCCGGCTTGTCCATCTTGTGCTTTGCCGGCAGGTTCACCCACAGCTGTACCATCTCGATCGTGCCGCCCTGCTCCGTAAATGCAGGCGAATGGAACTCCTCGTGCAGAATGCCGCCCGCTGCCGTCATCCACTGGACGTCACCGGGGCCGATCTGCCCGCCTGCACCAGTCGAATCCCGGTGCGCCAGTTCGCCTTGGTAGACGATGGTCACCGTTTCGAAGCCGCGGTGCGGATGCTCGCCCACGCCACGCGGACGCTTGGCCGGCGGGAATACCGTCGGGGCCGCGTGATCGAGCAGTAGAAACGGGCTGAGATGACGGCCAAGTCCGTTGTAGTCGAACAGCGAGCGGACCGGGAAACCGTTGCCCACCCAGTGCGGCCGGGGGGCGCTGTACACGCCGCGAATGGTCTTCATATCGTTCTCCTGTGCCTGGCAGGACCCTGTCCTGCATCCATGTGACCATCATAGTTTTGCGACGACACTTCCGGTAGAGGTGTTTTTTTGACATCATTGTTCTATTTAAAGAACGATAAAGACCGACTGACGCCTCCGGAGCCGCCATGCAGGACCTCAACGATCTGTACTACTTCGTGCAAGTAGTCGACCATCAGGGCTTCGCCCCGGCCGGCCGGGCGCTGGGCATTCCCAAGTCCAAGCTGAGCCGCCGCATCGCGCTATTGGAAGAGCGGCTCGGCGTGCGCCTGATCCAGCGCTCGACGCGGCGCTTTGCGGTGACGCCGGTGGGCCAGACCTACTACGGCCATTGCAAGGCGATGCTGGTGGAAGCGGAAGCGGCGGACGAGGCGATTGCCCGCACCCGTTCGGAACCGCGCGGCGTGGTCCGCGTGACTTGCCCGGTGGCACTGCTGCAGATGGAAATCGCGCCAATGATCGCGGCGTTCATGGTCAATTGCCCCGGTGTGGAGATTCACCTCGAAGAAACCAACCGGCGGGTGGATGTGGTCGGCGAGGGAATCGATGTGGCAATCCGCGTCCGTCCTCCGCCCCTGGAAGACAGTGATCTCGTCATGCGCGTGCTGGCCGAGCGTAGCCAGTGCCTGGTGGCCTGCCCCGACCTGCTCAAGGACGGCATACCGCAGGTTCCTGCCGATCTCGCCCATCTGCCGAGCATCGCACTCGGACTACCGCAGAACGATCATGTCTGGAACCTGTTCGGTCCAGATGGCGCGCAGGCGACGATTCACCACTACCCGCGCCTCATCACGCGCGACATGCCGACCCTGCGTGTAGCAGCACTGGCCGGCGTGGGCGTGGTGCAACTGCCATCGATGATCATCCGCGAGCAGATCGCAAGCGGAGAACTGGTCCAGGTGATCCCCGGCTGGGCCCCGCGCCGCGAGATCGTGCACGCGGTGTTCGCGACGCGGCGCGGACTGTTGCCCGCGGTGCGGGCGCTGGTGGATGATCTGGCGGTGCGGTTTGAGGCGTTGGGGGATGATTGAGCGCGGCTATGCTGGCGTCACATGCGCTCTGTCGTGCCACCCATTAAAGCGCCACTCAAAAGCATCATTGCGCGTTGCAACAGGTATGTCATCTCAAGAAAACGGAACGCAAGGAAATAACACCATATCCCAAGCGCAGCGCCGATATACCAATAGAAAGACAGGTTTTTGCCGCCCAGTGTTGTAGTGAAGGTAATGACCATGCTAGCGATCAGCGGCAGGATCCCTACTTTTTCCACTGGACCAACGAACGTATATATCCGTGGCCGAAGCTGTGCAAGCGTTTCTGTCAGGTATGCGTGCGCGAAACGAATCTGGTCCTCGGTGTAGGTCTCACGCAGGTGCACGCAGACGACATAGCGGCTCTGCATATATTCACCAATACTTTGAAAAAAATCGCGATCCAACGTGCGCAACTCCCGCAACATTACACGGCCATCGTTCATCATGAAGATCAGCAAACATGAAAATGCTACGCTCAGGGTACCCAGGGCTGTGTAGATGAGCCACCTTGAATGAATCCAGTATTGCGCAATCGCGATCAGCACAAGGCCAATGCCAATGCTGATGCCCCCGGTCCATGAAAGCAATCGCGTACGCCGGCTCACAGCAGCAGCCTCCGGCCGCTGATCGCGCCACACGATACCCAACTCATCCATCAGAGAAACGAGGTTCGGAGATGTTGCGATCTGGCCGGCCGATGCGGCATCAATCGCAGACGCTTCGATTGATATCATACTGATCCTCCAGTGCGGCGCGAACGAAGCATGGTACGCAAAACACACCTGCCAGCGCAATCGTACGACCAGAAACGCCACGCTCTATCGGATTCATGTAAGCATAATGCCTGCAGCGACTGACTAGCCCCATCGGTGGTGGGAGCATATGATGCATACAATATCCATCGACAGGTCTTCATCAAGACCCACCTACGCTCAACACCATGCACGACTCGACCGACATTGATCAACGCCTGACCGATCTGGAGATCAAGGCTGCGTACGCCGACGACCTGCTCGACCAGCTGAACCAGACCATCTTCCGGCAACAGCAGCAAATCGAGCGTCTTGCCCGCGAGCTTGATGCGCTGCGCCGTCAGATACCGGAAGGCGGCGCGCCGCCCCAGAGCCTGCGCGACGAGTTGCCACCGCACTACTGAGCGGTGGCAACCAATATGTCTGGCGCCCTACTCCGCTGGCTCGCCGATACCGTACTGCTCGCACACGCCCTTTTCGTCATCGCAGTCGTGGGCGGCTTGCTGCTGATCTGGATCGGCGGATGGCGCAAGTGGCAATGGATACGCACACGGTGGCTGCGCGTGGCGCATCTGGGCGCCATCGCGTTCGTCGCAGGCTCGGCGCTGATCGGTGTGGCGTGTCCGCTGACGGTGCTGGAAGATGCGCTGCGCGGTCGCACACCAGGTGTGACCGGCTTCATCGAGCGCTGGGTGGGAGCACTCCTCTACTACGACTGGCCAACGTGGGTGTTCACCGTGCTGTATGTCGGATTTGCCGCACTGGTGGCGGGCACATGGGTTGCCATCCCGCCGAAGTCGCGGACGGATGGGTCCTGAATACCGCCAAGCAGAGAGGAACGCGATCTCTCACACCTGCGTCACATACTTGGTGATCAGATAGCCATCGAACGTTTCCGCTCCGCCCTCGCGGCCCATACCGCTGTCGAGGATCCCACCGAAGGGAATTTCCGGATGAATCGCCCCGATATGGTTGATATGCACCATGCCCGACTGCAGGGCATCCGCCAGCTGCGTCGCGCGGGCGGTGCTACCGGTGAAGGCATAGGCTGAGAGACCATAGGCAAGGCTGTTGGCACGGACGATGGCGTCATCGAGATCAGTGAAGCGCACCACCGGCGCAATCGGCCCGAAGGGTTCGTCACGCATCAGCAAGGCATGATCGGGCAGTTCGGAGACGACAGTGGGCTCGAAGAAATATCCACCCGCTCCTGCTGAGCCCCCCGTGACGATCTTGCCACCATGCTCGCGCGCATCGTCCACGAACCGCTGCATGGCGGCGACACGTCGTGGATTGGCGAGTGGCCCCATCTGGGTAGCCGGATCGAGGCCGGGGCCGACACGTACCTCGCGCATCTGCGTCACGAATGCGTCCATGAACCGGTCGTATGCTTTGGCGTGAACGTAAAAGCGGCTGGGCGAGGTGCACACCTGTCCGGCATTGCGCAGCTTGAAGCGCGCAAGCACGGTGGCGGCGTTGTCGATATCGGCGTCATCGCACACGATGGCGGGTGAATGACCGCCCAGCTCCATGGTGACCGGTTTCATGTGCGCGCCAGCCAGTGCGGCAAGCTGCTTGCCGACCGGCACCGAGCCAGTAAACGAAACCTTGCGCACGATGGGCGATTCGATGAGGTAGCGTGAAACTTCCGCCGGCTCGCCCCAGACGATATTGAGACAGCCTGCTGGCAGGCCGGCGTCATGAAACAGCTCGGCGAGGGCAACCACGGCGCTGGGCGCTTCTTCCGGGCCTTTCAGGATCAGCGTGCAGCCGGCACCGAGCGCGGCGACCATCTTGCGGATGGCTTGGTTGAATGGGAAATTCCACGGCGTGAAGGCGGCGCAAACTCCAACCGGTTCGCGTACCGTGAACTGGCGGATATGCGGTGCGCGCGCGGGAATCACCCGGCCGTAAATGCGCCGCCCTTCTTCCGCATGCCATTCGGCATGATCGGCACAGGCCACCACTTCTCCCCTGGCTTCGGCCAGCGGTTTGCCCTGGTCGAGCGTGATGCAGCGGGCGATGTCATCGGCACGCGCACGGGCCAGCTCAGCCACGCGCCGCAAAATGACGGAGCGCTCATGCGCGGGGGTGTTGCGCCAGATGATGAAGGCGCGCTCGGCAGCGGCCAAGGCATGATCGAGATCAGCTGTGGTAGCAAGCGGCAGGGCCCCGATCACGGCGCCGGTTGCGGGATCCCGGACCGGCCGTGTCGTACGTTCGTCTGCGGAAATAAATGCGCCGTCGATATACAGGCTGAGTGAACGATACATCTTCTTTTCTCCGGGTTTTTATTATCTTCCCACAACCCGCGCGCCTCACACATTAGTTATGTACATATCATGCATTAATTATTTTCATACGCTCTCAGACATATTCCGGATGTTTATGTTTTTTATTACATGGTAATTTGAATGCACCTTCGCTGCAGGTCGAATCAGGGGTTCCACCACCTTCCTGCAACGTTGACTGGCGGCGATACTGACGCTTCGAAAGGGCAAGACGCCGTCGCCCGGATTGCATCGAATATCTATTATCAAAAAGAGGAGGATCGCCATGCAGAGTATGCGCAAGCAAGCCGGAAAAATGGCACTGTGCCTGTTTCTGGCCGGCGGGGTTTTAGCCACGGCCCATGCCAAACCCGCTGTCGACAAGGACACCATTGTCTTCGGCATCGGGCGGGACATTGCCATGCTCGACGCGCAGGTGGACAACACTGGAAATTCCGACCGCTACGCATGGCAGCTCTTCGACAATCTTTACACCTTCGACAAGAAGGGGATGCTGAAGCCGCAGATCGCCACCGGCGTCACGCCGTCGGCGGATGGCATGGAATACCGCTTCGCGCTGCGCAAGGACGTGAAGTTCCACAATGGCGAGCCGCTGACCTCGGCGGACGTGAAGTACTCGTTCGAACGCATTCTCGATCCTGCGGTGAAGAGCACGCGCCGCCCGTACTTTGCGGACACGGTCGACAGTGTCGCCGCACCCGACAAGTACACGGTCGTGGTGCGCATGAAGAAGCCCGACGCGGTATTCATGAACAAGGTTGCCGCGTTCGTGGCAATCGTGCCGAAGGCCTACACCGAATCGCTACCGAGCGCGGAAGCCTTCTCGCGCGCGCCGGTCGGCGCAGGACCCTACAAATTCGTGTCGCACAAGATCGGCCAGTCGGTGGAGCTTGCGCGCTTTGACGACTACTACGGCGACAAGCCGGGCATCAAGCGCCTGATCTTCAAGTTCGTGCCGGAAGCGTCCAACCGCGTGAACGCCCTGCTCAAGAATGAAGTCGACATGGCGGATGGCATTGCACCGGTCGATGTCAGCCGCGTGAAAGCCACGCCGGGCCTGGACGTGGTGAGCGTGCCCATGGGCAGCCCGCTGAATGTACGCCTCTACGCCAACGTGCCGGGCACACCGCTGCACGACAAGCGCGTGCGGCTGGCACTGAACCACGCGATCGACACGCAGGCCATTATCAAGAATGTCATGCACGGCATCGGCCAGCCGCTCACCTCGTATATCTCGGCCTACTACCCGATTGGCGTCGATCCGGCGCTCAAGCCGTTCAAGTACGACCCGGCGCTCGCGCGCAAGCTGCTGGCCGAAGCCGGCTACCCGAAAGGCTTCGAGACCGAGCTGCTGAGCCCCACCTCGTATCCAAAAGAAGTGACGGAAGCGGTCGCCGCCTACTGGTCGGCCGTGGGCGTGCGCGCCAAGGTGCGCCTGCTCGACTATCCGGCATGGAACCGCCTGAACAACACGCACAAGTCGGGCCCGATGACGGTGATGCAGTACTCGAATGCCATGTATGACCCGATTACCCCGATCGCGGGCACGGCCAGCAAGAATGGTACGTGGTCAGACTACTTCAATCCCGAGGTGGAAAAGCTGATCGAGGAAACCAACAGCACGAGCGACCCGGCAGCGCGCGACAAGCTATTCCGCCAGATCGGCAAGCTGCTGCGCGACGATGGCCATGCTGTACTGATTTCCGAACTGTTCTCGGTCTTCGCCAAGAGCAAGGACATCGTGTGGGAGCCGCAGCGCGGCTACGCGTTCTACGACCTGCGCACAGTCAAGTGGAAGTAATGGCTGGCCGCCGCGTGGCATGGCATCTACGGCCTGCGCAAGCTGGCCGGATGCCATGCGCCGGCAGCCACGCTTCCGTATGGAGCAATGCATGAAACCGACCCGCTTCACCGTCCTGCCGAGCACGGCCCCGCTCGGCAATGAAATCACCGGGCTGGATCTGAGCCAGCCGCTCGATGCGCAGACCTTTGCCGAATTGCGCGAAGCCTATAACCAATGCTCGGTGCTGGTGTTCCGCAACCAGACGCTGACGCCGGAACAGCAGATCCGCTTCAGCCGTGGCTTCGGCGAACTGGAAATCCATGTGATGGAGCGCTATCTGCTGCCGGGGCATCCGGAAATCTTTCGCGTTTCCAACATCGTCGAGAACGGCCAGCGTATCGGCGGCAGCGGCGAGTTCTGGCATACCGACCTGTCCTATGTGGCCGAGCCCAGCCGCGGTTCGCTGCTGTATTCCGTGGAGGTGCCCACCCGCAATGGCGTGGTGCTGGGAGATACCGAGTTCGCCAGTACGGCGGCGGCCTACGATGCCCTGCCCGCCGAGATGAAGAAAAAACTCGAGGGGCTGAAGGCGGTGCACCGCTATGGCGACATCTACAACAAGATCGCGCAATCCCGCGGTGGTCCGGCCCTGACCGAGGACCAGAAGAGCAAGACGCCCGACGTGATCCATCCGGTCGTACTCGTTCATCCGTTCAGCGGCCGCAAGAGCCTGTTCATCAATGAGGGCTTCACCGTCGGCATCGTCGGCATGCCAGACGACGCAGCGCAGGCGCTGCTGCGTGAACTGTACGACCACACCACGCGGCCGGAATTCATCTACCGCCACAAGTGGCAGGTGGGCGATCTGATCATGTGGGACAACTGGGCCACCGTGCATCGGGCCACTGGCGGCTATACGGCCGAGGAACGGCGCCTCTTGCATCGCACGACGCTCAAGGCTTCACCGGAATTCCGCCAAGCTGTGGCGGCCGGCGCGTAAAGGCCTGAATGGCGGGTCGGCAAGCTCCCGGCTTGTGTACCCGCCCGCTCCGATACCTGCCACCGGTCACGGCGCGCAAACGCCATCCTGCGATGTCGTTTGCCGCAGCCATTGCTGTGCACCGTCGCGACCGCGCATGCGATGCCATACCGCCGCACCGAGCATCGCCAGCAGCCCGCCAAGGCTGGCCAGCACCATGTCGCGCTGCGCATCCCAGACATCCCCCTGAGTGCCGAGGTAGGCGACGCCAAGATCGCCGCCAAAGTAGACGGCCGCCGCCCATTCGAACATCTCGTACAGGGCCGAACTGGCGACGATGAATTCCACCGGAAAGAAGTAGCTCCAGAAACCGCGCACACCGGTGGCGCGCAGTATGATCTCGCGCACCGGATAGGCCAGCAGCAGACCGTAGAGAAAGTGCCCCAGGCGGTCGAAATGGTTGCGCTCCCAGCCCATCAGGCTGTTCAGTGAGGTCCCCGTGACCGCCTGAAACCACGCGTCGTATGGCACTTCCGAGTAGGTGTAGTGGGCACCAATCTCATGCATGCACAGGAAGACGAAGAGCAGCATGTACGACGCCGGTGACAGCGGCCAGCGGCGATACGTCGCAGCCACTGCCACGACGCACACCACGACCAGGACATTTTCCAATGCCCAGTCATCGCGATGCAAGGGCGCAATGGCCAGCGCAAGCCACCACGCGCCGAACGCGACGGCGAGCAGCAGCAGGGTACGCCGGGCGGCCTGCAGCGTCTGCATCAGGCCACGGCGCGGCCAACGGTGGCTATCACGATGACAAGGATACCGAGCCACAGGTTGGCATGTACCGCACGGCGAATCCGCGCCAGCGCAGCACCGCCGGCAGCCCAGTCCTGCGCGGCCACGGCCTGGCTCAGTGCACGGTAAGGCACGGCAAAGACATAGACAAAGATCGCTGCCATCACCAGGCCGCCGCCCGCCATGGTGTGCAGGTACTTGGGCGCTGCGGCGAACCCCATGTGCCCGAGCATGGCAAAGCCGCTCAGGAGGATGCCAAGCACGGCGATCCAGACCCAGGTGAAGAAGCGCCGGAACACGCCTTGCCACAGCCGCAGCCGCAACGGCGGTTCGAGCGCTTCGGCTGCCGTGGGCCGCAGGCAGACATAGGCGAAGAACATGCCGCCCACCCAGACCACGACACCAGCCAGATGGACAAAGAGCAGCAGTGCGTAAAGCGTCATGACGTCTCCTGATTATGTGGGGAAGCAGCCATTGTAGCGGGTGCGCATCGGGAGCCGGCGCATGGCTGCGCTGTGGCACGCAAGCCACGCTACACGGTACCGCATGCCAGCGTTCCGGCATGCGGTACCGTGCGATTTTTTTCATCTTCCCCTTGACCTTGCCACCGTGGGAAGCACGATGCTGTCATCTACAGACTAACCACGGGCCACGCGGCCCGGTAACAGGAGAGAAAGATGATCACTCAGACGTTCCGAGTCAGCGGCATGACCTGCGGCAACTGTGTCCGACATGTGACCCAGGTGCTCGATGCGCTGTCCGGCGTGGAAGAGGCCCAGGTCGATCTGGCCAGCGGTAGCGCCACGGTCACCGGTACGGTTGACCCGGCCGCGGTTGTTGCTGCGCTCACCCGGGAAGGGTATCCGGCGGAACCTGTCACCGGTCAATCCGCAGGGGCAGCTTCGGCGCGCCGGGGATGCTGCTGCGGGTAAGCAGTCAGGCAGTGGCCAGCAACACCTGCAGAGTGCCGGCCTCGCCGGCCGGCAGTTCGCGCAGGAAATTCAGCCAATCCGTGGCCGTCCGGGTCACGCCATCCGCCAATCCGTGCACGGTGGTTTCCACCGGCAGCAATGCCAGCTGTGCAGCCATCGCGCGGGCATCCAGACACAGTAGGCAGTAAGACGCGCCATCGGCTTCGAAGCGCAGCATGCCAGTGTCGTCATTGTCCTGCGTCACGAGCCTGAAGGCGGTAGTATCGGCGAGTACGGCATTGAGCATGCGAAACACGGTAGCCGCCGGGCGCGGATTGAAACGCCGGTCGATCAGGCCGTGGCGGGGGTAGTAGCCGCGATCCACGTCCATGAAGGTATCGAAGACGAAACGCACGCCACGCAATGCTTTCGACAGGATCATCGCCTGCGCTGCACGGGCTGCGAGCACATCGTCCTCGGCCCGCTCGGTAGCCAGGTTCGGCCCGCTGGTCTTGAGTGAGGCTAGCACCTGGCAGCCGGTGCCTTCGGCAAACTC
Source organism: Burkholderiaceae bacterium (assembly GCA_035539795.1). Taxonomy (GTDB): domain Bacteria; phylum Pseudomonadota; class Gammaproteobacteria; order Burkholderiales; family Burkholderiaceae; genus Imbroritus. The sequence goes on along the minus strand of DATLHT010000429.1, from coordinate 6,126 downwards.
CGCCAGGACACGCGCCGCCTGGCACAGCGGCTGTTCGGGCTCGATCCGTACGGTCACGCCATCGATCACCCCGGCCGCACGCGCCACCACCAGTGCTTCGCGCTGGCCCGGCAGCTCGTCCAGCGTGAAACCGGATTTGACGAAGTGGCTGAAGTGCTTGCCGTCGTAGTGCGAATCGTCGAAGGCGGCAATCCGTGCGTAATAGATCGCTGCACCCGTGGCCTGCCGTGCCGCGCGCAGTGCCTCCTGCTGGCGCTGGAAGCTCGCGCCGGTGAGATTGACTTCGAAGGCAGCAACGCCGCACTGCGCGGGTTGCGCTTCGACGCTCGCAGCCTTCGGTACGCCCAGCGTGGTGACGATGTAGCGATGCCCGAACCGGGCCATCTGCGCCATGCGCGCACGCGCCTCGGGATCGTGCAGGTCCATGTCGGTCACCTTGGACAGGCGCGCGCCCATTTCCCACAACGCCAGCAAGGGATAGTCGTTGCGCGCCCACTTGCGCCCGAACTCCTGCACGCCGCCTGTGGCGGTGATCTGCATGCGCTCGGTCCACGGATGGCGCAGCTCGACACCGACATCGTCGAACGTCGCAGTCTTCGGATGCGTGAGATGCAAGGTGCGGCGCGGTGCGGCCGGTGCGCCGGCTTCACTGTACCGACCCATGGTGCGCACCGGGTGCGCGACGTGTCCGCGCGTATAGACATCGACGATAAAGTAGCCGAACTTGTCGGCATCGCCACGTCCGAATTCGGTGGCCGGCGCCACCCGGTAGAACTCGGTGAAGTCGTGCCGCAGGAATGCCGTGGACGGCAGCATGTAAAACTCCGCCGCGCCGATGCGGTCGTACCAGAAGTTGTGCACGTGGCCGGCAAAGACGGCTTCCACGCCAGGCCGCCGGATCAGGTCGAGCAGCCAGCTGCGCGCGGGCTCGTCGACGTTGTCATAGTTGGCTCGCTCGTCGGCCGCAAAGATATACGGTGGATAGTGCATGAACAGGAATACGCGCCGCTGCCCTGCCGTGGCAACCTGCTCCTCCAGCCAGGCGCGCTGGCGCGCCTCATCGGGCAGCCCCGAGTTGAGCAGCAACGAGTTGACGATGATGCAGCGCAGGCCCTCTTCATCGAAGGCATAGAAATCCTCGCCAAAGGCTGCGCGGTAGGTTTCCAGATAGGCATCGCACACCTGCCCCGCTGGCATCCATTCCACGCACTTGTCGCCCACGTCGTGATTGCCCGGCACCAGATGCACTGGCAGCGTCACCGGCTGCGCAATCTCACGGTAGCGGGCCACAGCCTCGTGGAAAGTCGGCAAGGACGGCACCGGATTGACGATATCGCCGAGATGCACGACGAAGCGTGGCGGCGGATCCATTGCCGCGATCTCCTGGAACACATGACGCGCCCGGTCGTTGGCGAGGCGGTTGGTCAGATAGGGCGAGGCCGAGGCGCCATCCTGTTCGTTGATATGGGTGTCCGCGACGACGACAAAGGAAAACAGCGGCGCGCCCAGCGCGGCATGCGGCAGGTGTGGCATGGGGAGTCTCCTGTATGGCGCGCGGCGCATCTGGCCATCTCTCAATGACCGCCTTGGACGCACATACGCCCGAATAGTGGAATTCAATTCCTTCTAATTGAACAAAAGTATTGTTTCCGCCCGCTATAATGTCAAGCACGTTCATATCCGGGGAATGGCTTGGAAGATCTCGACGACGGCGGAGCGTCGTTTCTCGATGCAGAAACACTGGCCGCCCATCCGCAGTTCGCCTCGACACTCGCCAATGGCCTGGCGGTGCTCGGCTGCTTCGGCGGCGGGCAGACAGTACTCGGCAACAAGGACTTTGCCGAACGCCTGCAGCTTTCGCGACCCACGGTATCGCGCCTGACGTTCACGCTGATGGGCCTCGGCTACTTGCGCCGTGATCGCAGTACCGGAAAGTACTCGCTGGGGCCGGCCGTGCTCTCGCTTGGCTATCCGCTGCTATCGCAGCTCACGGTGCGGCAGATTGCCTCGCCGGAAATGCTCGAGCTGGCGCGCCACGCGCGCGGACCAGTTTCCATCGGCACGCGCGACCGGCTGCAGGTGGTGTACGTGGAAACCGTGCAGGCCTACGACAGCAATGCCACCAAGCCCGATATCGGTTCGACCCGGCCGTTCCTGCGCACCGCCATCGGACGCGCCCTGCTCGCCAGCTATGGCGTGCCCCAGCGTAAGGCCCTGCTGCAGCGTCTGCGCGAAACCGTGCCACAGGAATGGACGGCCTTTCATGCCGCAGCAGAACAGGCGTGCACCGAGATCGCGCAACAGGATTTTTGTATCGTGGCCGGCGACTGGCGGCCCACGCTGGCGGCAGTCGCTGTCCCCATGCATGCACCCGTGGGCGGCGTGCACCTGGCCTTCAACCTGACGGTGCCGTCTTATGCAACAGACCGCCAGCACCTGCAGACCGATCTCGGCCCGCGTCTGGTGAGCCTGGTGCGCAGCATCGAATACAAGCTGGGCCTGGCCAGCCACTGAGGATCCCAATCCATGCTGAGCCCCGAGACCGCCCTGTCCTTCTTCGGTGTTGCCGTGCTGCTGGGCCTGAGCCCGGGCCCCGACAATCTCTTCGTGCTGCTGCATTCAGCCATGCACGGCCGCAAGGCTGGCATGTCGGTGGTGCTAGGGTTGTGTACCGGCCTGCTGGTCCACACGGCAGCCGTGGCGCTGGGCGTGGCAGCGGTCTTCGCCGCCTCGACCACGGCCTTCACGGTACTCAAGCTGTGCGGCGCAGCCTATCTCGTGTATCTGGCGTTCCAGGCGTTCCGCGCACCGGTCGGCATGCAGACGGATGCACCGCGCCCGCCGCTCGGTGCATGGCAGGGCTATGGGCGTGGTGTCATCATGAATCTCAGCAATCCCAAGGTGGTGGTGTTCTTTCTTGCCTTTCTGCCGCAATTCGCACATCCAGAAGCAGGCAGCCTGCCAGTGCAGATGCTGCTGCTGGGTGGCATCTTCATCGTGGCAACACTGCTCACCTTCGGTGCCATCGCCTGCTTTGCCGGGACGTTCGGCGCGATACTGCGCCGCTCGCCCCGGGTACAGCGTGGCCTGAACTGGGCGGCGGGCACGGTCTTTCTAGGCCTGGCGTTACGTCTTGCGAATGCGGAACGCTAGGCCCGCAGCAATGTCCGGCACGCTGCCACATCGGCTGCCCCGTACATGCCTGCGACGTATGGGCGCATTATGCTGGCAGCCTGCCCGGTGGCACTCCGCCGTCGGCGCTTCCATAGGAACACACCATGATCAAGACATTGCTTGCTATCCTCCTCATCGCCATCGCGGCAGTGCTGGTACTAGCAGCCCGCAAGCCTGCCGCTTTCCGCGTCGAACGCTCGCTCGACATCCAGGCTGCTTCCCAGAAGATATTTCCACTGGTAGACGACCTGCAACAGTGGCGCAGCTGGTCACCCTACGAAGACAAGGATCCCGCCATGCAGCGCAGCTTCAGTGGCCCGGCACGCGGTGTGGGCGCAGCCTATGCATGGTCCGGCAACCGTGAAGTCGGCGCAGGCCGTATGGAAATCACCACGTCCGTTCCCGACCGTCACATCGTCATGCGGCTCGATTTCCTGAAACCGTTCAAGGCGACCAACACGGCGGAATTCACTTTCACGCCGGACAATGGCGGGACCCGCGTGACCTGGGCCATGTCCGGTGAGGCCAGTTTGCTGTGCCGCGTGATCGGCCTGTTCATCGACATGGACAAGATGATCGGGAAGGATTTCGAGGCAGGCCTGAAACGGCTCAAGGCCGTGGCGGAGCGGCCGACCGGCAGCTGACGCGGGTAACGTAGACCAGGCAGCCCGACGGCCGGTGCTGGCACACGCCTTGTGGCGGGATGAATCGGCATGCTGGCGCGATACGCACGGTATGCGATGCTCATACATTTTGCGGGCCACAGAGCCCGCTTTTTTGTACACTGCTGCATGACGGATCCGGACAGCTGCATCGCTACAGCGGCGTCGATGCAGCAACTCCCATGCAGCGCACGTTCCTGTGCCTGCCTGACCGATACTCACAGCAACGCTTACAACGCTCACCCGAAGGAACCGGCGTGCCCATCCTGCGATTCTTCATCCCGTTCGCTGCGGCGTATTTTCTCTCCTCGCTGTTCCGTGCCGTCATCGGCGTCATCTCGCCCGAATTGGCGCGTGAGTTCAGCCTCAGCCCGCAAGACCTCGGGGCGCTGGCCAGCCTGTATTTCTACGCGTTTGCCTTTGCGCAGATTCCCGCCGGCGTACTGCTCGACCGCTTCGGTCCGCGCCGTGCGGAGGGCGGATTGATTCTGGCGGCCGCGGCAGGTGCATTGCTGTTCTGCTTTGCCGACAGCTTCGCCGCGCTTGGCGCGGGCCGCGTGCTGATCGGCATCGGCGTGGCCATCTGCTTTGCCGCCCCACTCAAGGCCGCTGCCGTGTGGTATCCGCCGGAGAAACAGGTGGCGCTGTCCGGCTGGATCATGCTGATCGGCGGGCTCGGGGCATCGTTCGCCACCAAGCCGGTGGAACTTGCGCTTGCCTATTTCGACTGGCGCGCCCTGTTCGCCGGGCTGGCCGTACTGAGCGTGCTCGCGGCAGCGGGCATCGTCTGGGCAATCCGTGATATTCCGGTCGAGCGCGAACAGCGGTCGATGATCGAACAGTGGCGCGGACTCGGCGGACTGCTGGTGCATCGCCGCTTCTGGTGGGTCATGCCGTGGGCGTTCACCGGCATGGGGACATTCATTTCCGTGCAGGGCCTGTGGGGCATGCAGTGGCTGATGAATGGTGCGGGCTACACCAAGCCCGACGCAGCCAGTTTGCTGCTGGCGGTCTCGCTGATCTCACTATCCGGATATTTCTTCATTGGTGCCCTATCGGAGCGGCTCGCCCAGCGCGGCATCACCAACCGCCACCTGCTGGCGGCCGGCATGCTGCTCGATCTTCTCAGCCTGCTCGCCATCAGCCTGAGGTGGCCGGGCGAGGTGGTGTGGTGGTGCCTGTATGGCCTGGGCACGTCGTTGAATGTGCTGACCTATACCGTACTGAGTCACGGTTTGCCTGCCACGCTGGTGGGACGCGGCAATACAGGGCTGAACCTGTTCATGTTCATTGGCACTGGCTCGATCAGCTTCTTGGTCGGCTGGCTGATCTCGCAGATGCAGGCGCAGGGTCTGGCAACGAGCCAAGCCTTTGGCACGACATTCTTGTGCCTCACCGCGGTAAACGCGCTGGCCGCCAGCTGGTATCTTGTGCGCTGGAGAGCGTTCGCACAACGCTGACGGAGAGTCTAGCGGTAGCGAGACTCCACCAGATCGATCTCACGCACCAGCTTGCGCGACACCGTATCGGAGATGCGCCCCTGCCGCGCGAGGTTGAAGATTTCCTCGCGCTCGGCCTGCAATCCCGCCAACCGCAAGGTGCGTTCGACATCGTCCGTCTTGCGCAGTTGCTGCGCGTCACCATCCTGTGCTGCACCGTCATCAAGCCGCGTCTGGTAGAGCGTGATCACGCGGCTGGCGGCATCGCTGTACAGCTCCGCCTCGGCGCTGTCGTGCAGCAAGGCATGCTGGGCCTTCTCGATGGCCGCGATGGCGGCAGTGGCAGACTCGTGGCGCGCAAGATTTTCTTCGAGCCGTTCGGCTGACTCGTCCGGCACCTCCAGCCCGCGCAGCAGGCGCGGCAAACCGATGCTGGCAACCACCAACGACAGCAGAATGACCGCCGTGGCCAGGAACACCGCCAGATCGCGCGCCGGAAAGGCCCCGCCACCCGGCAGCATGAGCGGCAGTGTCATCACGCCGGCCAGCGTGATCGCACCGCGCACGCCCGCCAGGGACGTGGCCAGGACCAGCCGCCATTGCGCGCGCGAGGTCGGCACGCCAGACTGCCCGGTCTTGAACAGCGAGATACGCAGCGACACCCATACCCACACAAAGCGCAACACCGCCAGCCCGACATTGATGGCCAGTGCATACGCCGCCAGCCACCACGGATTGACATGCCCGCTCTGCTCCACCGAGGCCACTGCGTTGCGCAGGATGCCGGGCAATTGCTCGCCCAGCAACACGAACACGATGCCGTTCAGTGTGAGTTGCACGGTGTCCCACAC